>CBKYSX010000004.1:0-24492 GCA_966690745.1 uncultured Ardenticatenales bacterium | reverse complement strand
AAAAAAACCGGGGATTATAATCCCCGGTTTTTTGATGTGTGGTTTCTTTATTCTCCAATATCTACGTTCAATTCCCCTATTTCTGTTACCCGTCCCGCCTCCACAAAATAGGTTTGTGCCATCCGGGTGTCAGGATTCTCAATGATTTCATGTTTCTCATAAGGATCGCCAACTACGACTACAAATTCACCGGGTGGGACTTGAGGAATAATAAAATAACCATCCACATCAGTAGTATTCATCGGGCTGGAGGCGGTATTAAGTACCATCACAGCC
Source organism: uncultured Ardenticatenales bacterium (assembly GCA_966690745.1). Lineage (GTDB taxonomy): Bacteria > Chloroflexota > Anaerolineae > Ardenticatenales > Ardenticatenaceae > CBKYSX01. Next base: position 24,216 of record CBKYSX010000004.1, on the reverse strand, counting down.
TCTCCGTCCTGACGCGTAATTTGCGCCAGGGCGACCACCGTCCCTGCCAGAGGATCGCCGGTTAATGCAGAAATAACTCTACCCCGTGCTACGCCGGTCTAATCATCCATCTGAAGCGGGTCTACAATAAAATTGCCCTCCCCGGTGGCTACAGCGGGAACAGGAGAACTGTTCCCTACCACGGTGAGGGTAGGGGTGTCGGGTTGACTTTGACATGAAGCTAACAGGAATACCGGCAATACCATACTGAAGAGAATTGCGCGTAATTGCATCAGGTATTGCTCCTTAAAGGTGCTCCTTAAAGGGAACATAGGGTTACTGTCCAATATCTACCACCAATTCCCCTACTTCTGTAACACGTCCCTGTTCTACAAAATAGGTTTGTGCCATCTGCGTATCAGGATTTTCAATAATTGTATTGACCCCATACGGGTCGCCCACCACAATTACAAATTCGCCGGGGGGTATCTGCGGAATGATAAAATAACCATCCACATCAGTGGTATTCATCGGGCTGGAGGCGGTATTGAGCACAAACGCACCCTCCTCCCCTTGTCGCGTCACCTGTGCCAACGCGACCACTGTCCCCGCCAAAGGTTCGTTCGTAACAGCCGAAATAACCCTGCCCCGTGCTACGCCGGTTTCATCGTCCATCTGTAGCGGGTCTACAATAAAATCATCCTCTCCGTTGGGTTCGGGAGTGACGACAGAGGTGTCCGGGGCGGTGGTGGGTTCCGGGGTGATGGGGTCGCTCTGGCAGGCAATTAACATTACAGTCAATAAGACCATAACGAAAAATATTAAAGTTCGTTGCATCAGTTTACTACTCCGCTTATCTCTATGTCTTTTCGACATTCAAGTTCAATAGTGGTATCAGTAGACTATACTTAATTCTGTTGAAAATACGCAATCGCCCGAAAAGGGCACTCTATCCCTATGACTGTGCCCATTACACCTATCATACCTGCTTATCCTGCTCATTTTTAATACTCCACACGTTGTACTACCCACTACTACTACCTGTTCCCCCTGATAATAACCCCTATTACGTATTGAGATTGGGGTAGTACTCCCGTATGATACAATCCAACGAAGGGGAATACCCCCGTTGAATCCATTTCTTATTCCTTACTCAATCGGAGAAGAAACCTTATGAAAACCAAATTGGGAGCATTGGTTCTTGCGCTGGTTTTGATGCTAGCCATGATCCCGGCAGTCGGGGCACAGGGTCCCGCCTACCAAACCGCTTTTACCACATCCATCACCTATCAAAACGTGTCGGATGCGAGTTCGTCCATCCAAATTGACTTCTACGCTGAAAACAGCGGCACGGTCATTCCTGTTACCCAGCCGGATTTGGCGGCCGGTGCAGGGGCTTCGATCTTCGTTGGTAGCATCAATACCATCAACCCCTCTTTCCGTGGGTCGGCAGTATTGAGCTCCAGCCAACGCATTGTTGCAACATTGGTGCAAGTACCGCAAGGCAATGCCGCTGTGAAGAACCGCCCCTTGTCGAACGGCTTTGAAGGGGACGAAGGAAGCACGACCTTCCTTGTACCGACCACCCTGAAAGACCGCTTCGCGACCACGACGGTGTTCTCCATTCAAAACGTTGACACCGGTCCCGTGAACTTGACGGTTCGCTTCTACGATGCAGAAAACGGCGGCGCATTAGCGCATACCGAAACCCATAACAGCCTCCCGGCTGGTGCCGCCAAGTATTATGACCTCGGTTTGATTGGTGCTCTGCCCGCCAACTTCAACGGGTCGGCAGTTGTCGAAGCCACCGGTAGTGTGGTTTCCTCTGCAATGGAACTTTCCACCAATGGTGGTGCCGCTTCTGCCTTCGAAGGCGTGCCCCAGGGCGCAACCACGGTCAACATGGCAACCGCTCTCTGCCAGGCGTTCGGTGGTACCACCTCCTACGCCGTGCAAAACACCAGCGACCAAACCGCCAGTGTCACCGTTACCTACAAGCCGGGTGATGCCACCGCCACCGCCGATATCGGTCCGGGCGCAAAGTTCAGCTTCGTTGGTTGTAACACCCTTTCCGCCGGTTTCAGTGGCTCGGCTGTCATCACTTCCAACCAACCGATTGTTGCTATCGGTAAGGTCTTCGGTGCCACCGCCAGTGCCGCCTACTCCACCGCCTTTGCCGGTGCCCCTAGCGGTGCCGACACCATTGCGCTTCCCTACGTTCGCTGGACGGCACAGCCCACCTACAACGATGGTTCCCGCCAACGGGTCTTCATCGCTATCCAAAACGTCGGTGGTAGCGATGTCAACAACGTGACCGTCACCTACAATGACCGTGACGGGAACCCGGTTTGTTCGCAAACCATCGCCACCATTGCGGCGGGCGCGAAAGCCAACTCCAACCCCTCGACCACCAATAACCCCGCCGCTTGTGCCGAATTCGGTTTCTATGCAGGTGGTGCTACCGGTGGTGGTGCAATCGTCACCGGTCCTGATGGTTCGCAACTTGTTGCTATCGCACGGGTTCAATCCATCAACGCTACCGGTCAAGCCGTGGCGGAAGACTACAACGGCACCGCTGTTGAGTAATCCACTCTGATTGTAACAAAAAGGGGGGGCGGACTGCCCCTCCTTTTTTGTTGCTCTGTGACTTTAGATAATAATCTGCCTCCGATACGTATCCTGCTCCCGTCAACTTGATGTACAATCATCCTATGCACCGTCTGTTGAACACCCTGAATACTTTTCGCTATCCCTCAATCATTCGCAAAGTCCGCTCTGCCGGATTGACTTATCTGGATGCAACGGCACTAAATGACTTGTATCAAGCGGTTGCGGATTTGGAAACCAACCATATCAGTGGCACCTTGATTGAAGCAGGATGTGCGTTGGGGGGTTCTGCTATTGTAATGGCATCTGCCAAAGCCAAAACACGTTCGTTTTATGTGTATGATGTTTTTGGCATGATTCCGCCTCCTACCGATGAGGACGGAGCAGATGTCCATGAACGGTATGCGACTATCAGTAGTGGCAATGCCACGGGAATCAAGGGGGGGCAATACTACGGGTACGAAAAGAATTTATATGACACCGTACTCCAAAACTTCCAAATGTTCGGCTATCCTATCTCTGACAACGCTACTCATCTCGTACAGGGCTTATTTGAGGATACGTTACATCCAACAGAACCGGTTGCGCTTGCCCATATAGATGGCGATTGGTACCAATCCGTGATGACCTGTCTGGAACGAATTGTGCCCCGGTTAGTGACAGGGGGACGGCTGGTTATTGATGATTATGCCGATTGGTCGGGGTGCCGCAAAGCCGTTGACGATTATTTTGCCTCTCAGCGAGCGGATTTCCGCTTTGTTCAAAAATCACGACTTCACATTGTTCGGTTATGAAACTTCGATTGTTCTGCTTCGGCTGGCTTTTCCTCTGCCTCGTCGGGTGTACCCCCTTTGCCTCCCATACCTTAACCGTAACCACCCAGCCCCATGCGGAAGCCTGGACGCGTTATCTGGATGATACCCCCCTTCGCCAGACCTTTATCTTTCCCTACAATCAATCGGTCAATGAAATCGAATTGGTGGTGGCGATTCCCACTTCTGCCCCTACGCTTGCCTCCCGTCCGCTGACATGGCGATTGGTGAGTGCCAACAACGCTACTCTGCGCGAAGGGGTGATCGAAACGGCTGGCTATCTCAATAACACTCCCTTACGGATTACCTTTGATACCCTTCCGGCAGGGGAGAGTGTTGACCTTGCCCTGACCGCCCCGGTGGATGCTCAACTTGCGCTGTGGCGCAGTCTGGAAGAGCGCTATCCGCAGGGCACCTTGATAGACAACAACGAAGATGGCTTCAATTCGGATTTGGTATTTACCCTCCGCACGGCAGAAACCCCCGCCACGATCCAGCCCGTTTTGGAAAGCGAACTGCTGGAATGGGAACGCGCCGCCGAATGGATGGCATGGATCATCCTGCCGTTGGGGTGGATGTTCCTCTGGCTGTTGGGTAATGGAGAGGGTCGTCCCCGCGCCGCCGCCGCCGTTGCCGTATCGTTGGGGGCGATTCCGGTTCTCTATCTCTGGTTTACGTGGCTGAATATCCATCTCTACTTGCCTTTGGCGCGGAGCGTTTTTAGTATCGCCGCCGCTCTTACCCTTTTTATCATGGCGCGACGCTGGCAATGGTTATGGCGGGCATGGCAGAAGATTCCGATAGGGGCAGTCACCGTATTAACCATCGCAATTCTGCTGAGCATTGCCACTTGGCTGTTGGCGGCGCGGGATTATTTGGCACCGCCGGGAACAGCCATGTTGGATAGCGGAATGTTGGCACAGGAAATTACCACCAACGGGGTCGTGCCTCTACCCACCCCGCCCCTGCCCCCCGCCGCCCTGACCAGTATCTTATCCACACTGACCCAGATTGAAGTGGGAAACTTGTTGATATTTAGTGGATTGGTGTTGGCAGTTGCCGCCGTGCCTGCGCTCTTTGCCTTTGCCGAAGAGATTACAGAAAAAGGGGAAGTTGCGGTGTGGCTCTTACCCCTGGCGTGGCTCTGGCAGGGAACATGGAGCGCAGTGGCGGAAGGGGATTGGTTCGCACTGTACAGTTACGCCTTGATGCCGGTTGCCTTCGCGCTGGGGTTGCGGGCATTACGCGCACAAACCGGCACCCGCCGCGCCCTGATACTGGCGGCGATTCCTCTGGCAACCCTGTTTCTTGTACAGGGGATTGCGGCGTTGCTCACATGGTTGCTTACCGTAGCAACAGCGATCTTTTTGCTGGCGTTGGAACATCGTCGCAATACAAAAGCGGAAGATGAGTTTTTACACGCTCCGGTCACAGAGGAGCAGGATAGTCATCCTGCCCGTCCCTTGCTTGCCCTGTTGCCCCGTGCGCTGGTATGGCTCTTTATCGGATTTACCCTGCTTGCGCCGACCCTCGTTCAACGTCTCCCGGTGATCAGCCCCCCGGACCACTCCCTGCAAGCATTGGGGTATGATTATCTGCTGGTGGCGTTGGTGCTGGCGCTCCTGTTACGGCTGGTACGGGGTTGGCTAAAACCCCTGGTCTACCCTGCCTATGCCGTGATTGTGGTGGTTCTGCTGGCATTGGGGTGGTGGCGGAGCGCCCCCTTGCCCCCTGCCGCCCTCTCTCTGCAATCAGATGAACAAAGCGTGATGACATGGATGGAAGGGCGTAATACGCCGGTTGCCTCCCAATCCCTGATTAACCTTGCCGTGCAAAACGGGCAATTTATTCCCATAGATGGCACGTTCTGGTCGCCCGTTTTTAATCGCAGGAATACTGCATACACCATGGAATTTTCCGACTCTACCTTGCTGAATCGTGTCCTTGAACCGGGAGCGTTGGAAAATGATCTGTTGCGGGATGATTTGCGCCGCGCCGGAATCACCCATGTGCTGTTGGGTGTAACCCGCGGCGCGATACGCCCCGCCGACCTGCAAAATCAGGCGTGGGCGCGGTTGGCGTATCAAAGTGGCGGCGCGTATCTATTTGAATTGGTGTCATCCGACCCGACCGCGCAATGAGAACGACAGAGAGGAGAGTGGAGAAAGGCGAGGATTGAAAAACGGCACTCTCCTCTCTCCTTTCTCGCTCTATACCATGAAAATCCTCTTCGTTTCTCCCTTTGGCTTACAACCGAAAAGTACAGCACGGGTCCGTGCTTTACCATTGGGTGTTGCACTGGCGGCGCGGGGGCATAAGGTGACGCTTCTGGTTCCCCCCTGGGACGACCGTGCCAACGGGGGTAGAACCTTTAGCCATCAGGGGGTCAAGGTTGTACAGGTACCTGTGCCCGCCTCTCCTCTTCTGGATGTGCCTCTCCTCACCGCCCGTCTCTGGAAAGCGATTCATGCCTATCATCCCGACATTCTCCATCTCTTTAAGCCGAAAGCCTACAGCGGTTTTATCGGCACAGGATGGTGGCTGAAACTAAAACTTAAGCGCACCCGTGTGCCTTTTGTGATGGATACGGACGATTGGGAAGGTAGAGGGGGCTGGAACGATGCCGCCCCCTATTCCCTACCTGCCAAAATGTTATTTGCATGGCAGGAACAATGGGGTTTAACCCATAATAACGGTGTAACCGTTGCCAGCCGCGCCTTAGAGGGCATTGTGCGAAGTATGGGCGTTCCGCCGGAACGATTGTTATATACCCCTAACGGTCCGGGCGCGGCGGGCGAAATTCCCCCCGCCAACCCCCAAACGGTTGCCAATTTACGCAACCGCCTTGGCATAGAATCTGCCCCGATTGCTCTGCTCTACACCCGCTTTTTTGAATTTGATGTCGCGGCGATGGCAAAACGATGGGCGGCGATTGTCGAGAAGGTTCCCACTGCACGATTAATTGTTGTGGGCAAGGGGTTGGCGGGGGAGGAAATCGAATTTCAACGGGCATTGCAGGCGTTGAAGGTGGCTGATACCGTGCGGGATGTCGGATGGCAACCGTTTGAACATCTCGCGGGCTACTTTGCGCTTGCCGATGTCGCGCTTTACCCCATGCGCGATACGCTATTGAACCGCACCAAATGTCCGGTGAAATTGGCGGATTATCTGCAATTGGGGTTGGCGGTGGTTGGGGAAGCGGTAGGGATGGTGCGGGAATATCTGGGGGAAGGGGCGGGAATTTTAATTCCGCCGGGCGACGATGGTGCGTTTGTTGCGGCAACCTCGGTATTGTTGCAAGACAAGGGGCGTGCCGCCACGCTGGGCGCGGCGGCACTACGGCGGATGAAGCGATTCAGATGGTCGGTACGGGCGCAGGAACTGGAGGGGTTTTACGAATTGCTCTTGTGATGAATTGCTTTTCCGCTTCTGCATTTGCCTCGAACTCCGCGCTAAAGCGACGGGGCTATCTACATGTGCTTAGGGGCTTGAAACCGTGCAAAAAAATCAACCTTCTTTGAGCTTGAACCTTCACGCCGCCTGTATCTGTTTCTGACAGGTGAGGCGCAATACCATTTGCGTTTCGCCGATGTAATAGCCGTCAGGATGTTTCACAAAATCCTGAATATAGCCAGTTTCCTGAAAGCCAAGGCGGGCGTACAGCGATTTGGCGCGGGGGTTGGTGTCTAATACCCCCAGGCGAATCAGCTCAATCCCGTTCTCCCGCGCCCATCCTACAGCTTGCTGAATCAGGGCACTGCCCACCCCGTAGCCCCGGAAATCGCGGTGCAGTTCAATCCCCAGCCACGCCTGATGGTGCAAGTAGGCAGGGGTTGGACGGCGTAGTAGCACGGATCCCACCACCCGTTTGCGGTAATCTGCCACGAGGTACAAATCCTCCCCGTGTAACCGCTTAATCAGCTCTGCCCGTTCTTCTACAGTGTCGGGATCATTATCCACCCCGGCAATATCATCTTCTTGTACCTGCAATTGAATCATCACCAGGTCCGCCGCATCCGCAGGGCGGGCGCGGCGCAGATACACCCCGCGCCCGTTGCGGGTCAGTACCATACAATCAGATTCATGTACATCATCGGCGTGATCAGTCGTTATGTACATTGGAAATACTCACTTTGGGTGTTTACAGCGGACGCAGGACGTAGTGTTCCCTGCCCTAAAGGAGCAGGGCTAATAGGCATATAACGTGTTGTATTGCATTCAACGGCGGGCGGGTCGGTCGGTTCGTTTTGGAGATACAGATATTTCCTGACCCGCCCCTACGATTCATTCGTTGCCGTTTCTGCGTCCCGCGTTCTGCGTCCTGCTTACTTATCGCTCATTGCCTGCAACAATTGCTCCCCTTGTTCCGGGGTGATTTTGCCATCGGCAATCATTTGCAGAATCATTTTGACTTCTTCGCTGGGGTCATTCACCGGGGTTTCCGCCACCGGTTCTTCTACCGTCGTCGTACCCGATTTGTCCCGTAAGGAATTCATCAAATCACGCATCGCATTGCGGATGACCCCTCCAACGGGACCCCGTGCGTGAATATCTACCTCGCGCATCGCTTTTTCCAGCTCATGGCGCACGGTTTCTTTGGCGCGTTGCATTTCTACACGCACCTCTTTCATGGCGCGTTGCACCTCCTGTTCCACTTCGGGACCGTGCTTTTCCCAATCCCATTCAAACTCACCGTGCCACTCCCGGTTCCAATCACGGTGGCGGCGGTGATGGCGATGGTGGCGATGGTCATGTTCATGGTCGGGCAGGTTAATCGTTACATCCCCTTCGGACTCAAAGGTAATGGTTGCCGCCCCTTCCCGTTCGCCTACGTAGACGTGGGTCGTCCCATCAGATTCTTCCTGTACCTCACACCCTTCGCCGGTGGCGAGTTCGCCTTCATTTTTGAAGATAAAATGGGCAGACCCCTCGGCTTTAATTTCAACATCGCCCTGCGCCGCGAAGGTATATTCGCCGCCACGATGCCACGCCCCGCGAATCACAACATCGCCTTGCACTTCTTCAACGGCTAACGAGGTTCCGATACTCTTAATTTCAAGGTTGCCCTCTACGTTTTCAATGCGTACCGCGCCGCGTACCTCTTTCAGTTCGGCATGTCCGTTCACATGCTCCACCGTCACGTCCTGTACCCCTTTGGCTTCGATATGCCCGTTGACCTGATTCAGGGACACTTGCTCCACATCTTTGAAAACAGCGTGACCATTAACCTGATCCCCGGCAACCATGCGCGCGCCTTTGACCTTCAAATGCCCGTTAACCTCTTCAATCTGTAGGCTATCCACCGAACGGAACTCGGCGTGACCATGCACCGTACCCGCATTGACGGTACGCGCCTCTTTCACTTGTAGGGAGCCATGCACATCAGCAACCACCAAATCGCCGCGTAAGCCGCGCACGGCACCATCACCGAAAATGTTGCCCACCGTAAGGTTGTCAACATCATTGGCGGCAAGGTCGCCCTGCACCTCGTTGAGTTTCACATTCGCTACATTTTTAAGGGCAACATCCTGAATTCCACCATCAATCTCAACATTGCGGGTGCGTGGCACTTCTACCACCACCGACCCCCGTGCTTTGATAATGGTATTGCCGTTCTCGGTGGAGGTTTGGGCTTGCCCGACCACGCGCACATCCCCTTCGTCGCGCCCTTTTACCACCACATCGCCATCCTGAACATGAATAATGACCGTACTGCGAACCGCAGTTTCTTCTACATAACTCATGGTTTATTACTCCACACTAATTTCGACGCGCCCTTCGGAGGCACTGTCTTCTACTTCGATAATTTTGCCTTCCGCGCCGCTACGAATGACATCACGCACGGCAGAAAGGTTGACCCCGGCACTTTGTTCCGCGATTCGCAAGCCCCAATCCAGCAGGGGCAGGGGAATCGTAATATTCACTTTGGCGTTTTCGTTCCGTTTGTCGCTGATTTTGATTCGCAACCAACGGGGGTTGTACACCGGGCGTTCCCGTACCGGCACTTCCGGGGCTTTGGGGGGTTTGGGCGGGGTAGGAATCGCATCCCCCATCGCCGCCAACAACCGCGCCCCTTCTTCGGGCGAAATGATTCCATCTTGAATCATTTTAAGGACTTGTAACCGTTCTTCTTTCACAGATACCTCTCAGGTGCGTGAACGACAGAGTGGAGAGAGGAGAGTGGAGAGGTTTGTTAAATATCGCCCTCCGCTCTCTACCTTCATTCGCGCAACAATTTCCTAATTCCGACTTTTTCTCAACATTTCCATTGCGTCCGCCGGAGAAAGTCGCCCCGCCTGTAATTCGTCCAGAATCTGGCGGCGTTCCTGGTCGCGGGCTTTTTCTTCCTCTTTCGGGGTAAAGCCAAGCGTTTTAAGCAGTTCATCCAACCGTAGACGTAGGGTGGGATAGGAAAGTCCGACTTCTTCCTGCAAACGGTTCATTTTGCCTTCACAGCGTACAAAGGCTTCCAGCAAATTCAATTGGTCGGCGGAAAGCAGGGCAAAGCGGCGCAGAACCGGTAACTTGTCGTCCGCAAATTCTGCTCCTGCCGTCGGTTCAAAGGTGCCCGATAGGGTGGTGTCACATTGGCGGCAATGAATTTGTTGTACCACCAACGGTCCTTCGCATATCGGGCAATGGCTTGGCAAACGGTTCATGGTCTTCCTTTCAGAATTTTGAACTCTGCGACAAAGATACTCAAAATTTTTTGATTTGTCAAGAGTTAATTTTAATTTTATGAATAAACACTTTGATTTTATTGTTTCAAGTGGCAAGTATGCTCAAAATATTTGCAAACTTGCTTTGACATTCTTTACTTCAAGACTAGAATACGCACACGTACCCCAAAAAACACGAGAGGGCGGGGGTTGGTGGCAACCGACCCCCGCCCTCATAATGATGAATCCCCCATGCAAGATTTGCTCGAAACCGCCTTAACTTTTATATCTCAATACACCCTTATCTTTTACGGGCTGGGTATCCTTGGCTTGTTGTTCTATTTAAATCAGGCGCGGGCGGCATATCGCCAGATGCGAATGACCCCCTTTCCGATTGAACGGGAAGAGGCAAATGCCAATGTGCGCGATGCCTTGATGATTGCGGTGATTTTCGGGGCGATTCTGGGGGCGACCTTCTATATTGACCGTATTTTGCTGGCTTCCGAAGGGGAAGAAACCAACATTCTGATTCCGATTGCGGTGAATGGAGATAACGGGGACAACGGCGGTGGGGAGTCTACTTCCGAAAACGGGGCAAGCGGTACAAACGGGGATGACCCCGCCACCGGCGAATCGGAAGAGCCTGTTTCCACAGAAGCGACTGCCACTTCTCCTGCTATTGGTCCGACCCCGGAACAAAGCCCGACCCCGACCAACACCCCTGAACCACCCCCGACTTCGGCGGTGCCGCCCACTACAGCCCCCCCGTCATTGCCCACGGAACTCCCCACCAACACGCCTGAACCGACCCAGTTCGTGGAGGAGACACCAACCTCTGCCCCCACCCCGATTCCGACCCAGCCGCCCCAACCCACGGCTCCGCCCGTACCCGGAGCCTCTTGTCCGACTGCCGGGGTACAGATTGCCTCACCGGGAAATGGCGCGGCAGTATCGGGTACGGTGGCGATCAACGGGACGGCGGATATTCCCGATTTCCAATTCTATAAAGTGGAATATTCGGTGGGAACCAGCCTGAGCGGTTTTTCCAGCATCGGGGATACGGTTTCCAGCCCCGTACAAGGCGGACGGCTCATATCCTGGAATACAGGCGGCTTCCCCAAAGGGGTCTATGCTCTGCGCCTCACGGTGGTAGATATTAGCGGCAACTTCCCACCCCCGTGTACCATATATGTCATTCTTCAATAAAGAAGAGTGTTGAGAAATGAGAAACGAGAAGACTCGGTAAGACGCTTCTCGTTTCTCATTTCTCTTCTTTCTACGTTCCGCCGTTAAGGAGTATCTATGCTGATTTTAGCCAGTGGAAGTCCCCGCCGCCGCGAATTAATGGCGTTATTGGGGGTTGAGGTGGAGATTATTAAGCCTGATATTGATGAAAGCCAGCATGAAGGCGAAGCCCCCTTTGATTTTGTGCAACGATTAAGCCGTGAGAAAGCGGAAGTCGTGACGACACAGGGGAAGGAGGGCTTTGTGATTGCGGCGGATACGATTGTGGTATCAACAGGGGTGGTAATGGGCAAGCCCGCTGATGAAGCCGATGCCCACCGCATGTTGAGCGAATTACAGGGGGATACCCACAAAGTCTTAACCGGGGTAACGGTCACGAATCGGGCAACAGGCAAAGTGATTAGCGATGTTTGTGAATCCAAAGTGCGCTTGCGGGTCATGCGTGAGGACGAAATCAACGCCTATATCGCCACGGGCGACCCGATGGACAAAGCCGCCGCTTACGCGATCCAGAACAGTGAATTTGCCCCGGTGGAACAGGTCATCGGATGCCCCGCCAACGTCATGGGCTTACCCATGTGCCATGTGGTGCGTTCGCTACGGCGGCATGGCGCGGAAATTCCCCATGATACCCAACCGCATGAGTGTAACATCACCTATGGCGGCTACTACTGCACCATTGCGGAATTCGTCATGCCGGGGCTGACCGATAAAGGCGTGATTCCGTAATTGAACTCCTTCCCCTATAGACACATACAACCTGCGCTTCTGATGAGCAAGCATAGCCTTTCCCTGTAGAAACCCCCTGTCGTTCCTTCCCCTTATACTCCGGTTATCCCTCAACTTTCAAAGGAGTTTATCCATGAGCATTGCACGAATCGGCGAATGTCGCGCCAAACCGGGACAGGCAACGGCACTGGCGGAATTTATTCAATCTGTCATTGTGCCGGGGGTATTATCCTCGCCCGGTTGTCTTTCCTGCCACGCATGGCAAAGCCACGACGACCCCACCCGCTTTTTTATTGTAGAAGTATGGGAATCGGTAGGGGCACACCAAAAAGCAGTTACCCACATTGAACCGGAAGAAATTGAACGCTTTCGGGCGATTGTGGCGGAGATGAAATCCGAAGGTTATTTTGGGGAGGTTCCACAAACAGGGCGTGGGACGCAGGACGCAGAAACGCATGAATTATAGTTTCACTCCATCCCCTTATGGTATATCGAGTACCCCCATTTTGCCCCCATGAATTGATCGGTTGTTCGGTAGGGGCGGGTCACACGCTATAGGGCAATGGGCATGGAACTTGTGACCCGCCGTTGTGCCGCCCACCTACGCCCCATTTTGAGGACGCGGGCGGGTGTGCGCTCTGTAAGGATAAACACGCCATTCCGACCACCTTTCCCTATTGCCGTTTTGTTTCCTGCGTCCTGTAGCGACACAAGGGGGGCGTTGTGTCCTCCAGTCCTACATTCTGCCGTTTCTTCTTTCCTTGATTAGAATTACAATGGCGGCGATACGCCCCGTATTACCCATAGTCAAGGAGGACGCAACAATGAAAGATTTTAAACAAGAGGTCTACGTAGATTTCCGTCAAGATGATATCCGCCGTCAAATGCTGGCGGCGTTAGAAGAAGTCCGTGCCGAGTTCGGCAAAAAGTATCCGTTGTGGATTGGCAACGAGGAAATTTATCTGGATGACACCTTTACCAGTGTCAACCCCAACAACCCGCAGGAAGTACTTGGCTATCTGTCGAACGGGACGGCAGAACACGCACGGATGGCATTACAAGCCGCCACATCTGCCTTTGAAACATGGCGCAAGGTTCCCTATCGCGCCCGCGCCGACTATCTGTTTGAAGCGGCGGAGCGGATGCGACAACGGAAGTTTTACTATTCGGCATGGATGGTCTACGAAGTGGGCAAAAGCTGGGGCGAAGCCGATGCGGATACGGCAGAATCCATTGACTTCATGGAATATTATGCCCGCCAGATGATTCAATTGGCGGAAGGTGCCAACGATTTACTGGTTCCCTACAACAACGAAATCAACGAATTGCACTACCTCCCGTTGGGGGTGGGTGCGATGATTCCCCCGTGGAACTTCCCCAATGCCATTTTAGTCGGCATGACCACCGCCGCCCTCGTCACGGGCAATACGGTTGTTGCCAAACCTGCCGAACAAAGCCCGTTGATTGGTATCAAAACCATGGAACTGCTCCGCGAAGTCGGGATTCCGGGTGGGGTATTAAATGTGCTGACCGGTCCGGGCGAAATCGTAGGCGCGGAAATGGTTTCTTCGCCCCTAACCCGCTTTGTTTCCTTCACAGGGTCGCGCAATGTCGGGGTGCATATCTTTAACGAAGCCTCCAAAGTGAAAGAAGGGCAGAAATGGCTGAAGCGCACGATTCTGGAAATGGGCGGTAAAGATGCGGTCGTGGTAGACGAAACCGCCGATCTGGATGCGGCGGCGCAGGGAATTGTGACCAGTGCTTTTGGCTTTCAGGGGCAAAAATGTTCCGCAGGGTCCCGCGCCATTATCGTCAAAGATGTCTACGACTATGTTGAGAACAAGGTTGTCGAACTGACGAAAGATATTGCGGTGGGTGATGTGGCTGACCCCGAAAATTACATGGGTGCGGTGATTGACCGTGAAGCCTTTGATAAAATCACTTCCTATATCGAAATCGGGAAAGGTGAAGGGGAATTGTTGGTCGGCGGAGCGGTGGCGCAAGACCCCGAAACCGAGGGGTATGTGATTCAACCGACCGTCTTCGGCAAGGTGGATGGCAACGCCCGCATCGCGCAGGAAGAAATTTTTGGTCCGGTACTGGCATTGATTCCCGCCGACAATTACGATGATGCCCTTGCTATTGCCAACAGCACCGATTATGGTTTGACGGGGGCGGTCTATTCCGGCGACCCGCAACGGTTGCAACGTGCTAAAGAGGATTTCCATGTCGGGAACCTCTACCTCAACCGCAAGTGTACCGGGGCAATGGTTGGCTCCCATCCTTTCGGTGGCTTTAACATGAGCGGCACCGACAGCAAGGCGGGCGGACCCGATTATCTGTTGCTCTTCACACAGGCAAAGAGCATCGCCACCCAGCCCACCGTGAACAAGAACAGCGAAGACCCCAAAGGCGAATAGTGTAAGAATGGTTCCGGTAGGGGCGGATACGTCCGCCTCTACCAGAATATGATCTATACCGTCCTAAAACTCCTTGACCAATGAATATCTCAGAGGAAAATTTGTTAAAGGTTTAATATAGCATTGACGGTATTTGGAAAGGGTATGAAATGGCACTCCCCATTAAACCGGAGAAACCGGGCAACAATCAAGAATCGGTATGGGATTATCCCCGCCCGCCCAAAGTGGAACCAAGCGATAAGCGGGTACGGGTTTATTTCAACGGGCAATTGATTGCCGACAGCACCCATGCGAAACGGGTGCTGGAAACCAGTCATCCTCCCGTCTACTACATTCCGCCGGAAGCTATTGCGCCGGAGGTGTTGCAACCCACTCCCCGCCATACCTTCTGCGAATTCAAGGGCGAAGCAAGTTACTACCATCTGGTGGTCGGCGACAAAAAGGTCGAAAATGCGGGATGGTATTATCCCAATCCCGCTCCCGGTTATGAAAGTATTGCCAACCATGTCGCCTTCTACCCCGGCAAAATGGATGATTGTTACATCAATGATGAACGTGTCCAAGCTCAGGAAGGGGATTTCTATGGCGGTTGGATTACCGGTGATATTGTTGGACCGTTTAAGGGTGGACCGGGAACCTGGGGATGGTAATTGAAGTGGGGAAATTCTGAAGCCAGACGCTCTTTAACAAGCACATGTATCTAGCCCCGTGGTGTATTGACAAAAGAGGATAGTGCAGGAATACCCCCTCTTGGGAGGGGGGAAGGGGGGTGGGTTTTCGTTCTCTCCTGCTTTAATCTTGTTTGTCAGTACACCGTGGCTTTAGCCCCGGGAACCCGGATAACGCGGAACATTGCTAAAGAAATAACGACATTTTTATGAACCCTACCCTCACCTTCCGCGCCGGAATGCCCGACGACCACGACCAAATCCGCGAGATGACCAAAGACATCTGGGGCGGCGATGATTATCTGCCCCATGTCTGGCATGAATGGGTGAACGAACCCGACAGCCATTTGCGCGTTGCTGTACTGGGCGACGAGATTGTGGCAAGCGGACGCATTCACGAACTGACCCCCGGCTACTGGTGGTTGGAAGGGTTGCGCGTCCATCCCAATCATCAGGGCAAAGGCTATGCCACTCCGCTCCACAACCATCTGGTCGCATTGGCATTACAACAGCCTGGTGTACGCCATATTGCCCTTTCTACCGATTGGGACAATCTCAAAGTTGCCCACCTCTCCCAATCTAGCGGAATGCGATTGGTTGCCCGCCACCGCTTTTTCAAAGGGGAAGCGTTAGCCGAAGGCGAGCGTGAGGTTGAAATTGCGGAAGGGCTGACCGCCGACGAAGTATACGAAAGGATGGCGGCAAGCGCGTGGTTAAAAACCACCGGCGACTATCTAATGTGGGGGTGGGTGGCATATCCGGTGACGCGGGCATGGGTGGCGCGGGTATTAGAAAAAGGGCTGGTACTGCGCTGTGGAAATGCCCTCGCCTTGACGGGCGCAAATTCGCGGGGAGTCCAGGCGTGGCTCTACTGGTTCGGCGGGGGAAGCGAGGCAGAGCAAATCAGCCTGATTCGCCATGCCCGCCATTTGGTACCCCGGTGGCAGAACTATGATGGCGCACTCCGTTGTTTCACCGCCCCCCTGGAATCGCTCTATAGAACGGTGCTAGCCGCCGGAATGCACGACGCGATGGAGGATGAAGCATTTTACTTAAATCATTTTGTGCGTGATATAGAATAATTTTGGACATGACACCACTGCAAAGGGTGTATCAAAACCACCACCATTCCCCTTCCACTCCCCCTCTTTTGTTCTGCATATACAACGAGATTCGCCATATATTGTTACCCACTGCCATTGTAACGGGGCAATGAGGTTGCTATCATAATAACCGTGCCATCGGAGAGGGCTACGAATCAGGCACCAGCCTCCCCCCAACACCGCATTCAATGGGTGTTGGGGGATCGTCACTCATCCCGATACACTTAAAAAGAAAATACCCTGTTCTTGTACCTTCAACGTGCTGTTCCATCGGAGCGCATGGGAACCATCGCTGACTTCGCTACGCAGGTTGCCACCTCCACTTTCCATCACCCTCCCTTGGAACAGCCGTTTGGTAACATCCCCCCTCTGTCTATCGGTTCACATTGTAGCAAGGAGGTCCCCATGCACACTCACAGGGTTATTCGCCATTCCGCATTGCTGTTGATGCTTGCGGCATTTATGGCGGTATTTTTGCCGTTGATGGTTTCGGCAGAGGACGGCTCCAAAGGTCAACCCCCACTCCTCCCCCACGAACAAACTGATTTTAACCCCGCCGTTGAACAAAATAAGGGTACGGAACGGGAAGCCCCCTTATTAACCGCCGAAGGTCAAGGCGAGCCGATTCCTGGACATTACATTGTCGTGCTCCATCCGGGGGCGGCATTTAGCCCGGACATTGCCCAACAAAAGGTAGACAATGCAGGCGGGAAACTGAATTTCACCTATACCGCCGCCCTGCAAGGCTTCGCCGCTGAACTGCCGGATGCGGGTCT
Source organism: uncultured Ardenticatenales bacterium (assembly GCA_966690745.1). Classification (GTDB taxonomy): domain Bacteria; phylum Chloroflexota; class Anaerolineae; order Ardenticatenales; family Ardenticatenaceae; genus CBKYSX01. The sequence continues at coordinate 7,218 of CBKYSX010000004.1, read as the reverse complement.
GAATACGCTCCGCGCCGACCCCGATGTTGCCTTTATTGAGCAAGACCAAACCGTAACCATTGTAGACACCCAGAACAATGCAACATGGGGGCTGGACCGAATTGACCAACGCAACCGCCCCTTGAACAGCACCTATGTCTACAACCAAACCGGGTCGGGCGTTCATGCCTATATTATTGACACCGGGATTCGTTCCAGCCACAACGAATTTAGCGGACGGGTCGGCAACGGGTACGATGCCATTGACGGCGGCGCACCCGACGATTGTAACGGACACGGAACCCACGTTGCCGGAACCGTGGGCGGTACGGTGTATGGCGTGGCAAAACAAGTCACCTTGCACGGGGTACGGGTGTTAAATTGTAGCGGCTCCGGTTCCAATTCCGGCGTGATTGCCGGGGTGGATTGGGTCACGCAAAATCGCATCAACCCGGCAGTTGCCAATATGAGCCTCGGCGGCGGCGCATCCAGCGCATTGGATAATGCGGTTGCCAATTCGATTAGTTCGGGTGTCACCTATGCGGTAGCGGCAGGTAACAGCAACGCCAACGCCTGCAACTACTCGCCCGCCCGCACTGCCTCGGCAATTACGGTGGGTTCCACTACCTCGACTGATGCCCGTTCCTCTTTCTCCAACTATGGAACCTGTCTGGATATTTTCGCGCCGGGGTCCAGCATTACCGCCGCGTGGTATACCAGCAACACTGCCACCAACACCATTAGCGGAACTTCGATGGCATCGCCCCATGTGGCGGGGGTTGCCGCGCTTTATCTGCAAGCCAATCCCAATGCCTCGCCCACTACCGTTCGCAACGCGATTGTGAATGGCGGCACCACCGGCGTTGTCACAGGGGCAGGCTCCGGTTCGCCCAACATTCTGTTGTACTCGTTGATTGCCGGGGGGGGCGGACCAAACCCGACCCCGACTCCCGTCCCGCCGAACCCGACCCCCCCGCCGGGGAACACCTACACCGGGTACTTGAGCGGCGCAGGCGATTACGATTATCAACCGAACGGCAATTACTTCTACGCCAACGCCGGTACCCACAATGGTGTATTGCAAGGACCGGGCGGCACCGACTTCGACCTCTATCTGTGGCGATGGAACGGCTCCACCTGGGTGACCGTGGCGCAGGGGATTAGTGCCACCTCCTATGAAAACGTCAGCTACAACGGGAGTGCGGGCTACTACGTCTGGCGCGTCTACTCCTACAGTGGGGCAGGGAATTACACCCTGAGCATGACCCGTCCGTAAACCAACCGTAATGTCATATCAAAAGAGGCGGTGGATTCAATTCCACCGCCTCTTTTATTTTCCCTCGCCCTAAAGGACGGGGCTAATAGACAAACGACAAAACCGACTTATTCGTCCCCGCTCTTCCGCAGAAAAGCCCCCCTTTTGGGAGGGGGAAAGGGGGTGGGTTGTCGTTTCCCGTCTCATTCCATCCCCCCAACCTAAAGAATGGGGCTAATGAATACGGACGCTTCGGAATCATTTACTTTGTGATGAGAGGGTTCTGTAGGGATTCGTTCTGCCCTTCCAGGGCTAAAGATTACCCACAAATTAACGGCTTCCCTGTGAGCACAAATGAATGTAGGGGCGGGTCAGGGAATGGCGAAGCATCCAAAATGAACCCATTGACCCGCCCCCCGTTAGGGATAGAATTACCTTACCTACAGGGCGCACGACAACGGCGGGCGGGTCAAACGGTTCCATTCCAGAATCGGCTCCATTCCCTGACCCGCCCCTACGAATTTCTCGGACTTATAAGGCGAGGAAGGGGGATGCCGGGAGTTTCTTACGGCCAGATGCCCCGCAACATGGTGTTGTTCGCCACCCGCGTCACCGCAATCATGGTTGCCGCCGTGCGGAGGCTGATTTTGTGCTTTTCGTGGGTTGCCCAGACTTCATCAAAGGCGTGGTTGATAATTTCATGCAATTTATCGGCAATCGTATCCACTTCCCAGAAGAAGGCTTGCACATCCTGCACCCATTCAAAATAGGCAACCACCATCCCGCTTGCCGTCCCCAGAATATCGGGAATCACGATAGTGTTGTCATGCCCCGCTTCATCAATCACCTTATCGGCTTTGGTGGTCACGGTTCCCGGACCACCCTCGGCGATGATTTTGGCGCGAATCCGGCGCACGTTGTCGCCCCGTACCTGATTCCCCAATGCCGCCAGCACCAGCACATCCACATCCATATAGAGCAGATCGTCGTCGCTGATGGTATCCACATCGGGCATGGCGGTAACAAAACTGTCCTTCTCTACCACCTGAATCAACCGCTCCACATCCAGCCCGTCGGGGTGGAAAATTCCGCCACTGACATCACTGACCGCCAGCACCTTCGCGCCGCGTTGTGCCAGATAAAGCGCGGTGTGGGAACCAACCCGCCCGAACCCTTGCACGGCAACCGTTGCTCCTTCCACGGAACGCCCCAGTTTTTCAAGGGTGCGTTCGATGGTGCAATACAAGCCAAAGCCAATCGCGCCCACCGTGCCCGCCGTCCCGCCCAAGGCAATCGGTTTCCCGGTGGCAATCGCGGGGACACTATGCCCCGCGTGTTGGCTGAAGGTATCCATCGCCCACGCCATCGTTTGCGAAGTGGTATTCAGGTCGGGGGCAACCACATCGGCTTCCGGTCCGAGCAGGGGTGAAATGTCGCTGATATAACGACGGGTCAACCGTTCCCGTTCGCGCAGGGAAAGGTCATAGGGGTTAATCGCCACGCCACCCGCCGCGCCGCCAAAGGGGATATTGACCACCGCCGCTTTGAGCGTGTTCCACAGCGCAAAGGCTTTCATCTCGTCCAACGTGACACCGGGGTGAAAGCGCAACCCGCCAAAGGTTGCCCCCGGAATGTTGTTGTGGTGAACCCGGTACCCTTCCAGCACCGCCACCGTGCCATCGTCCCGCCGCAGGGGGAAGTTGACAATCAGGGCACGGCGCGGCTGGCGCATGTATTCGATAATCCCTTTGGGCAAGTCGAGATAGGGCAACGCCGAATCAAAATGCTCCAGCGCGGTATCATAGGGATTCGCCCCCCGCGCAAACGCCCCCCGCGCCATCACCTGTCCGGCAATGTGTTTCTGCTCGTCATCGCGCTCTAACGCGAGTAATTCTTCGGGTTCGTCATAATTGGAATTGGTCATTTGAACCTCCGTTAAAGAGAGGAGAACGGAAAATGGAAAGTATTGACTATCAATCTCTCCTTTCTCCTATCTCCGCTCTCCCTTTTCAAAATTATGGATAAATCCCCCGTAACGCATAGGCTTTTGCCACACGCTCAATCGCCAGCACATAGGCGGCGGTACGCATGGAAAGCCCTTGTTCGTCGGCAAGGCAATACATCTTGTCAAAGGCACGGAGCATAATCCGTTTCAGTTGAGCGGTGACTTCTTCCTCTTCCCAGAACAGGCTCTGCAACCCCTGCACCCATTCAAAATAACTAACGGTCACGCTTCCCGCGCTGGCAATAATATCGGGAATGACGATGATGCCCCGCTCCTGAAAAATGGCATCGGCGGCGGGGGTGGTGGGGGCATTCGCGCCTTCCACAATCAATTTGGCTTGTACCGCGTTGGCGTTGCCCTCATGTAAGACATTTTCAAGGGCGGATGGCACCAAAATATCGCAGGGCAGGGTTAGTAGGGCATCGGAAGCCAGTTCCGTCGCCCCGAAGCCGCGCAGGGAGCCGGTTTCTTTCTTGTGGGTGACAATATCGTGAATATCCAACCCGTTTTCATCATAGAGCGTCACCCCCGAATCGCTGACCGCTACCACCCGCGCCCCGAAGACATGGCTGAGCAGGGCGGCAACCGTGACCCCCACCTTGCCGAAGCCTTGCACGGCGACGCGGGCATCTTCCAGCACCAAGCCCATCCGTTCCGCCGCTTCGCGCAGAACAAAAACCACCCCGCGCCCGGTAGAACGATTCATCCCCGCCGTACCGCCCACCAACACCGGTTTGCCCGTCACGACTGCCGGAACGGAGTACCCTTTCACCTGCGCGAAGGCATCCAGCATCCACGCCATCGTTTGCTCATCCGTGCCGACATCGGTATCGGGAATGTCCCGTTCCGGTCCCAGCAGAATCGAAATTTCGCCGGTATAGCGACGGGTTACGCCCTGCAATTCGCGGGGGGAGAGGTCGGCGGGGTTCACCATCACCGCCCCTTTCGCGCCGCCAAAGGGAATGCCCATCGCGGCGGTTTTCCATGTCATCAGCATGGCAAGGGCTTGCGTATCTTCTAATGTGACATGGGGGGCAAAACGAACGCCGCCTTTGGCGGGTCCGCGAATGGTGTTGTGTTGGACACGATAACCCGTAAAGTGACGGACCGTGCCATCATCCATTTTGACGGGAAAACTAACAGTAATGTTTCGGGCACATTCGCGTAATTGGTCGCGGATGCCGGGGTCTATCTGAGCATGGGCAACGGCGCGGTCATAATACCGGCGCGTCATCTCCCGCAGGGTTTCGCTTTCCGTCACGGTCAATTCTCCTCAATGAGGGTGGAACATCTTTGTTCAAGGGTATTGTACAGAAAACGGAAAGGGAGGCGAACACATAGGGGATTAGCGTTTCTAAAGAACCTTACAATTTGCCTGCAAGGAATAAAGCCCAAGAATCTCTTGGGTTTGACAATTCTTGACGATTTCAATAGACTACGCGCCGCTCAATTAAATAATTCTGTTTTTCATGTCCGTTCGCGGCGATGGAAAACAACGCACCACTCATCACGAGGGGGGGAGAGACCGGCTCTGTGAACCCCCGGCAACCTGATTATTTTCTTTCATCCGAAGGAGAATAATGAAGGTGCCAATTCCGGCAGGTTGCGCCGAAGCCTCGGTTGCGCCGCCTGACAGATGAGGGACCTTTCCGTTACGTTCAAACGCTACGTTACCCGAAGTCTCTCATCATAAAATATGGTGAGGGACTTTTTTTGTTGGTCTATCGCACCAACAAAAAAATTCGCAAAAACTCTATGCGTACCATCGAATGGGTAGACGACAAAAACGTCGTGAAGATGATTGACCAACGCCGCTTGCCGCATGAAGAGGTGTGGTTGGAATATTATGCCGCGCAGGAAGTGGCACAGGCGATTACCACCATGGTGATTCGTGGTGCCCCCGCGATTGGCGTGGCGGCGGCAATGGGCATGGCGTTGGCGGCATTGGAAAGCAAAGCCGAAAGCCATGCGGAATTGATTGCCGACCTTGAAATTGCCCATGATGTGTTGTATGCGGCGCGTCCGACAGCCGTAAATCTGCGATGGGGGATTGAACTGCAATTAACGCTCGCCAAAAATCTTGCCAACCACCCTTTGCCCCAAATCCGCGCCGCCTTGATTGCCGAAGGCAAACGCATGGCGGATGAAGATGTGCTGATTAATCAGACGATGGGCGCATGGGGCGCAAGTTTGTTACCGCCGAAAGTCAATGTATTGCACCATTGCAATACGGGCGGGTTGGCGGCGGTGGATTGGGGAACGGCGTTGGGGGTGATTCGCTCGGCACATGAAGGCGGGAAAGATATTCATGTTTGGGTAGATGAAACCCGCCCCCGTTTGCAGGGCGCACGGCTAACCTCATGGGAATTGATGAATTGGGGCGTGCCGATGACCCTGATTGCCGACAATGCGGCAGGCTACTACATGCTCTCGGGGCAGGTAGATGCCGTGTTGGTAGGGGCGGATCGGGTTGCCGCGAACGGCGATGCCGTCAATAAAATCGGAACCTATAAGCTCGCCGCCGTTGCTAAAGACAACAACATCCCCTTTTATGTCGTTGCGCCGACCAGCACCGTAGATCTTCGCACTGCCACCGGCGCACAGATTCCGATTGAACAACGGGACTCCCGCGAAGTAACCCACCCCGACAACGACCCGCAAGGGATTGCCCCGGCGGGGGTGAATGTCGGCAACCCTGCCTTTGATATTACGCCCCACCGTCTCGTTACCGCCATCGTCACCGAATACGGGGTGGTCTATCCGCCCTTTGATGAAGGGTTACGCAAAGTGGTGGAACAGGCGGAGATTGACCGGGCGCAGGGGCGGATTGTCAGCCCGGAGAATGTAACATAGTGCATATTGCATCGTGCATAAACGACAACGGAAACCCACCCCCTAGCCCCCTCCCACGAGGGGGAAAGGCGAAGGTCAATTGCCGTTTATGCAATATGCACTTCTTTAGGAACGAATGACCAAACAAGTAGTCCTTACCGGCTCGGTGGCGTTTGATTACATCATGCGCTTTCCGGGCAACTTTACCGAACATATTTTGCCGGATCAGTTGGAACGCTTAAGTCTTTCCTTTTTGGTAGACGATATGCGGAAGGAACGGGGCGGGATTGCCGCGAACATCGGGTATACGATGGGCTTACTGGGGGGCAACCCGCTCCTCATGGCAACCGCCGGACAGGATTTTGGGGAGTATCGTCAGTGGTTGGAACAGCATAAAGTGGATACCAGTGGCGTAAAGGTGATTGACGATAAATTCACGGCATCGTTTTTCGTCAACACCGATGAAGGCAACCGCCAGATCGCTACTTTTTATGCCGGGGCGATGGGAGATAGTGCCAAACTTTCATTGACCGATGTAGCGCGTGACGGGATTGAATTTGTCGTGGTGTCGCCCGCTTCGCCCGATGGCATGGTGAAGATGGTGCGCCAGAGCAAGGAATTGGGTATTCCTTATATTTATGACCCCAGCCAGCAGACGGTCCGCCTGAGCGCAGAGGATTTGCGCGAAGGGATTGACGGCTCGTTGATGCTGATTGTCAACGATTACGAATTGTCGCTGATTGAGAAGAAAACCGGGTGGGATAGTGCCGTGATTGCCCGTAAAGTTGCCACGTTGGTGATTACCAAAGGGGAACATGGCGCAACGGTCATTACGAGTGATGGCGTGTTCGATACCGCCGCCGCGCTTACCGACCATGTGGCTGACCCCACCGGCGGGGGCGATGCCTTCCGGGGCGGTTTCTTCCGTGCGTACACTGCCGGGGCGGATTGGATTACCGCCGCGCAGGTCGGCTCGCTTGCCGCCACCTACTGCCTGGAGCAGATCGGGACGCAGGCACATACTTTTACCATTTCTGACTTTATCGCCCGTTATGCCCATTATTACGGGGATGCGGGGAAGGTGGAGTCGGTATTGCAATTTTAAGCGGTGCGTGATGCGTGGTGGGGGGTGGGTGGGGGGGGGGGG
>CBKYSX010000003.1:0-26666 GCA_966690745.1 uncultured Ardenticatenales bacterium | reverse complement strand
CGAAATCACATTGCCCCTGCTCTTCCCTGCGCTTGTCTCTGCCGCTCTGCTGATTTTCCTCTTTTGTTTCAGCAGTTTCGGGGTGGTATTGATTTTGGGCGGCTCCCGTTTTGCCACCATTGAGGTAGAGATTTACCGCCAAACGCTCTCGCTGTTCAACCTACCCTTGGCGGGAACCTTGAGCTTGATTCAGATCGCTTTTACCTTTGCCATCACCTCTTTTTACACCCGTTTCCAATCCCGTGCTACGGTTCCTTTACAATTACGTTCCCAACAGACCAACGCGAAACCCATGAAATCGCTTTTATCCAAACTATGGGTGAGCATGGGTGTAGGTCTGCCTGTACTGTTCGTCCTGCTCCCCTTACTGGCATTGGTGCTTCGCAGTATTACCGTAGAAGGGCAGTGGGGATTGGACTATTACCGGTTGTTGGGCGTGAATGAACACAACAGTGTTTTTAGCAACCCGCCCCTCACCGCTATTCAAAACTCCTTCCTGTTTGCCGGGGCAACTACTGTGATGAGTTTGGTGCTGGGGGCATTAACTGCCTATCTACTGGCTCCTACCAAACAACGGCGGGGGTTGTCATGGGCAGAGCCGTTGTTTTTACTTCCATTGGGAACCAGTGCGGTAACATTGGGGTTGGGCTTTATCATTGCCCTGGACGAACCCCCGTTGAATCTGCGGACCTCCGTCTGGTTGATTCCGATTGCCCACACCTTGATCGCCTTTCCCTTTGTGGTACGAACGGTATTGCCCGTTTTACGGAGTATCCCTAATACCCTGCGCGAGGCGGCGGCAACTTTGGGGGCAACACCGTTCCGCCAACGATGGGAGATAGATTTTCCCATCATCGGGCGGGCATTGTTGGTAGGGGCGATTTTTGCCTTTGCCGCCAGCATGGGCGAATTTGGTGCGACCTCGCTGGTCAAACGTCCTGAATTTCCAACAATGCCGATAGTCATTTTCGATTATCTGGGTCGTCCGGGCGTTGAGAATTACGGACGAGCAATTGCAATGAGTGTTATACTTATGTCAAGCACACTAATAAGTTTTATGTCAATTGAGCGATTCCGTATTGGGGATGCAGGAGAGTTCTAATGCCCCCTATTGTTTCACATGAAACACCCCTTCTTCAACTAAATACTATTCACAAACGGTTCGGTTCTACAGTAGTATTAGATGGCGTTTCTCTCTCTATTCCTAAAGGTCAAATTGTTTCAATTTTAGGGCGCAGTGGGAGTGGTAAAAGTACTCTACTTCGTTGTGTTGCCGGGTTGGAATCTGTTGATGGTGGGCAAGTCATGATGAATGGGAAGGATATTACCCATATTCCTACCCATCAACGTCAAATAGGGATGATGTTTCAACAGTTTGCTTTGTTTCCTCATCGAACTGTATTTGAGAATATAGCCTTTGGGTTAAGAATGCGAGGGGATAACCATAATAGCCAACAAAAGCGGGTGCATGAATTATTGGAATTAATGGGGTTACATGGGTATGAACAACGTACTATCTTTGAATTGAGCGGTGGGGAACAGCAACGGGTTGCATTGGCACGTAGTCTTGCCCCCAACCCTTCCCTATTACTATTAGATGAACCTATGAGTTCTCTGGACCAGTCGTTGCGGGAGCGGTTGATGGGGGAACTTCGAGAAATCCTGAAAGCGATTGATATTACGGCTCTCTATATTACCCATGATCAGCATGAGGCTTTTGCAGTAGCAGATTGGTTGGTATTGTTGGAAGGCGGCAAAATATTACAGGAGGGAGTGCCAGAAGATGTATATCGTCAACCTGTGAATCGTTTTGTGGCAGATTTTTTCGGAATCAGAAATCTTTTACCTGTTATCAACAGTTTTCAACACTCTACAGGTCAAGGATGGATGGTGGAAACATCCTTAAAAACCTTCCGCATTTCTACCCTAAATAACCCACAGCCTTTTATTGCGCTTCCTGCTGAAAGTGCCCAAATTGTTGATAAAGTGGATAACGATGTGGATAACTTGAGCAATTTGTTGACAGGTGTCGTCAAAACACGATTTTTTCGGGGGGGATATTATGAGGTAGTTGTGGAATATGAGGGAGGGACACAGATGATATGGGAGGTCGAACGTAGCCCTGCAATCGGCGAAACTATGACCATTCAGGTTCCGGCCCAAAAAATCATTTTTATTGCACCTTAAATTATATGGTGGTTCCTTGTTGATGAATTACTAAGAGCACGCCTTGTTCGACAGCAATATGAACTTCTGCTTGTACCATGATATTACTAATACCCCGTGCGGGACCAAAGGGTAAGGTGGCATTCTCTAATTCCCATTTCATTCCTTGCGTCGTCACCCCGAAAGCATCACCTCCCCAGGGTAAAATTGAAATTGTGTTTCCTTTACTTCCAACGATCTGAATAGTAGTGGTAACTGTGTAAATATGCTCCTGATTCACTATGACTTCAGCTTGAATATTGTTTTTAGCAACAATGGATAACAATGAGAAATTAGCCAACATATGATCGCTCCGACCTCCGGTAATTCCTAAAAACAAAATTTTCTGCGGTTTTAATCCAATTGCATAGTAAATCGCAAGTTCTAAATCAGTTTCGTTTTTTTCGGGAGGGTGTTGTTTCTGGGGTACTTGATGCTCATTCAACCAGTTTTGTAATTCTATTGGCAAAGAATCCCGATCCCCAATAACCATAGATGGAATAAGATTAAGAGTATGGGCAAGGCGTGTACCACCATTAGCGGCAATGATTATATCATCAGGTTGTAATTGAGAGTGTGTATATTCTTTATTGAGGAGATCGCCATTGGCAAGAATTACAATTCTTTTTGGATGAGTCATGAGTGGAGATGTTTCATGTGAAACATCATTGAAGTGAGTGAGAGAAGTATATCATAAATTCTGCGAAGAAATTTAGCATAGAGTGTTTCACATGAAACATTATTCTGGAAATAAAGAACAAAGTTGTTTTTAGAAATTTATTTTAAGGATAAGAAACTAACCGGGTTTGAAGAGCAATTAACAGGTTTTCAAACATGTTTCATGTGAAACATAAAAAAAGAGCATGGTCTTCAATTGAAGACCATGCTCTTTTTTGTACTGAATTAACGACCGGAACCAATGTGCATAGGCATAATCACATGGACAAAGCTGTCACCACCCACCGGACGGATGACACCGGGAGTACTGGAACTGGTGGTTTCAATAATTACCTGTGGTGCTCGCATCACATTTAGTACATCCATCAAATATTTGGCATTAAAGGCGGCTTCCATCGCTTTGCCTTCAATTGAAGCAACGAGTTCTTCCACATTTCCCCCAACTTCCGAAGCTTCCGCCTGTAAAGTAAGGGTTCCCGGCATACCGGGTTCTGTATCACTAATTCGCATCCGCAAAATATTTGCCGCATCCCGGGCAAAGATATAGGCACGACGGGTTGCTTTGAGCAATTGCCCGGTATCTACAGTGGTGCGTGTGGCATGAGATTGAGGAATCAATCGTTGCACATCCGGGAAGGATCCTTCAATGAGTTGGGATACTACATCTACATTATCTATATGGAATAGAATTTGGTTGCGGTCACGGGTAATAACAATTTCGACATCGTTTTCCGAATCTCCCAATACCCGCGCCACTTCACTCATCGTCCGTGCCGGAATAATAACAGTTGTTGCCGGATTGGTTCCATTTTCGATATGAGCAGAGCGAACTGAAAGACGGAACCCATCTGCCGCCGCCATCGTAATTTTATCATTATCAAAACGAAGCATAACACCGGTCAGAATCGGACGGGTTTCATCTGTGGCGGCGGCAAAGGCAACTTGTTCAATCATTTCTTTGAACAAGGGGGCGGCAACCATCACCCGTTGCCCATCATGTCCGGTCGGGATAATAGGAAATTCATTGGCATCTATTCCCTTAATCGTCGAATCCACTGCCGCACAGCGATAATGTAAATCCTGATTACGGGGGTCCAACTCCATTGTAATGCGTTCAGGTGGACTTTGGTTTACCAGATCTGCAATCGTTTTGGCAGGTAAAGTGGTCGCACCGTTTTCTTCTACCTTTGCCTCAATCCAGGTGGTAATTCCAATTTCAAGATTGGTGGCGGCAAGTTTAATCATGCCATTTTCCGTTCCCATATAGATATTACTGAGAACTGGAAGCGTTGAGCGGGTTGCAACAGCACGGCTGACTGTACTAATGCCCCGTGCTAATTTATCTTGCATACAGGATACGCGCATTGGCGAAACTCCTTAACCGTGATAGGGTATTCCATCTAAAGAACAAATGTTCGAGGTGATGGATTATTCTTTGCGAAATAGATGTATCCCATTTTCTACGGGATACCGTTCTTGACAATCCTGGCAGACCAAACCGTCTTGACTTGACATAATGTTAAGGCTCTGGCAACGCGGGCATTGCCATTTTGCTCCGGCAACCTCTTCTCCTTTAGGAAGACGACCACGCAGAAAGATGCTGGGTGTGAGGCGCAAACGGGCGGCTGGGGTTTGTAATATTCCATCCATCTGCGCCAGTAGCCGCGCCGGAACATATTTTTTTAGGAATGGAACACGAAAGAAGCTGACGCTCCGTTCATCTTCAATCGTAAAGCCCACGGTTTCTAATGCCTGTCGCATGGCAACAGGATGAAAATCAATATTTAGGGGTACAAATTCAAATGGTTCGGGCGAAAAGGGATTTTCACCTGTTTTGCCCCGGTTCAGCATATAACGGGCAATTGCTTTGAGGTTCCGTTTATTCGCAAATTCCGTCACATAAATGCCACGCGGGGCGGTGATACGGCGCAGTTCTAACAGTGCATCGGTGAGGGCTTTAATATGATGGAGCACACGTACCGTTACCACCGTATCGAAGAACCCGGTAGGGAAGGGGAGGCGGTAAATATCCCCCTGTACAAAGGTAAAGCGGGGGTCGTGCCCCCATCGGGCATGTGCCTGTTCTAATTGGGATTTGGCGTAGTCTACCAGATAAATCTCATCATACCCCTGATAGAGATCGCCCAACCGCCCCGCACCCGCGCCAATTTCGACGATACGCCTTCCATTGGTGGGTAACAAATGGCGGAGGGCAATGCGCTCCGCCATATCTTCATAATGCCGCGCCGCTGTCCAAAATTCCTGTTGATACTGTGACCCTTCGTAGTCACATCGGGGTACGTCTGTAGTCATAGAGAGAAAAGAGTAAAGAGAGAAGAGTAAAGAGTATCTGACTCTTCACGCTTATTTCTTTACTCGCCAAGTAATTTTTCGTACAGGGATTGCAAATCTTCGTCATTCTTGAAGTGAATAACGACTTGCCCCCCTTTTTTCTGTCGTTTAAGTTCCACTTGGGTGCCGAGCGCACTGGTGAAACGGCGTTGTAAATCGTTGTCGTAGACCGATATGCGATTATCGGTTTGTCCCCGTTGTTGGGGCGGCTCTTTCATGCGTTTCACTAAGGCTTCAGTTTGGCGCACATTTAACTCATCCGCAACAACTTTGTCGGCAACCGTCATCATATCGGAGGCATGATCCAATCCCAGAATAGCGCGGGCATGCCCTTCGCTCAATTCGCCCCGCCGAAGCATATTCTGTACAGGTTCGGGAAGTTGAAGTAAGCGCATAGTATTGGTAACGGTAGTGCGGTTTTTACCTACCCGTCGCGCAATTTCACCCTGGGTCAGGTTGCTGTATTCCACCATTTGTTGATAGGCAAGGGCTTCTTCATACGCATTCAAGTCTTCGCGCTGAATATTCTCAATCAATGCCCATTCCAACATTTCCTGTTCGCTGGCTTCGCGCACAATCGCAGGAACATGACTTAAACCTACCCGTTTTGCCGCCCGCCAGCGTCGTTCGCCTGCAATCAGGCGAAACCGTTCGCCAATCGCCCCTTCTTCTTCAAAAGTAACAATCAGAGGTTGCAAAATGCCCTGTTCCCGAATCGAATCCGCTAACTCCTGGAGTTTGGTTTCCTCTTTAGAATCGGTGCGCGGTTGGAATGGGTTGGGCAGAATGCTGTCTATGGGGATTTGCCGTAGTCCGGTTTGTCCGGTGTTGGAGGGTTCATTGGTGCGTTGGGGTTGTGTCGTTCCTGAAGCGGACGGAATCAACGCCCCTAACCCTTGCCCCAATCCCGGACGTTTGCGACTGCTCATCGGCTACCTCGTAACAATTCAATCGGGGGAATTACCCCTTAGATTTCTTAGAAATGACTTCTTTGCCCAAATTGGCGTAGGCTTCCGCGCCCGTCGAACGGGGGTCCAGTTCAAAAATCGTACTGCCGTGGCTGGGGGCTTCGCTCAACCGCACATTACGAGGGATGTAAGTAGTGAAGACCTGATCGGGGAAATGTTTGCGGATTTCGTTTGCCACATCGTTAGACAGGTTGGTACGATGGTCGAACATGGTCAACAAAATCCCTGCAATTTCAAGGTCGGGATTTAATTGTTCCCGCACCAGCGACACGGTATTCATCAACTGCGACAGCCCTTCCAATGCCAGATATTCGGCTTGTACCGGAACCATCACTCCGTTCGCGGCGGTAAGGGCGTTGATGGTCAACAAACCGAGGCTGGGCGGGGGGTCGAGCAAGATATAATCGTAACGATCCTGAACCTTGTTGATGGCTTTCAACAAAATCTGTTCCCGCGCCATCATGCTGACGATTTCCACCTCTGCCCCCGCCAATTCGTTGGAAGAGGGGAGCAAATCCAGGTTCAGGCGGGTGGTATGGATGGTGGCATCCACAATCGGCAAACGCTCAATCAACACATTATAGACCGATTTGGTAACGGTGTTGCGGTTATATCCCAAATGACTGCTGGCATTTGCCTGTGGGTCAAGGTCTATGAGCAATACCCGTTTGCCCAACGCCGCCAACGCCGCGCCCAGATTGACCGCCGTTGTGGTTTTGCCCACGCCCCCTTTTTGGTTCGCCATCGCAATGATGTACGCCATCCTATGCTACTCCGTAATACATATTGCATAGTACATAGTGCATAAACGACTAGGCTATACGCCGTTCTATGCAATATGAAATATGCATATGCAATTCTTATTTCCGATGTTCAGCCAGCCACGCTTCAACATGGGCGCGGGTGGGGATGGCGGCGGTACCCTGCCCCTCAATCGCAAAAGAGGCAACCACATTGGCAAATGCCGCCGCCGACAGGGGATGCCCCGTTTCATACAAACGTAAAAAGTAGGCGGTGGCAAAAACATCCCCCGCGCCGGTCGGGTCTACCAGAGTAGAAGGACGGGCAGGCATGGGATGGATTTCGTCCTGATGGTACACCGTTGCACCCTCCGCCGCCTGTGTCACCACCGCCAACGGCACAGATTGAATCATCTCCCGCATGGCAATGGGGTCGTGCCCGACATCTTCCGCGCTGAAAACCACCACATCCACCGCTCGAAACAGAGTTTTGACATCAGATAGGGGGTCATAGCCCACGCGCCCCTTTTCGTCCCACCCCCGCATCCACCCTTGTGGGGTAATCGCTAAAAACGAGGTGGCAAAACTCTCCAGCAATCCTTGATCCACATCCTGCGCGATAGGCGCGAGATGGATGATTTTTGCGGTACGCCATACGTCTGGAATATCCGCCACTGTCAATGGTGGCGCGGCATGGTGCAATATTTGTACCCGTTCGTTGCCTTGATAGCGATTCTCAAAGGTAGTGGTTCGCTTCGTTGGCACAATATGGAGGTCAATACCCGCCAGAGCCAAACGCAGTTCCTCCGCTTCGGCAGTGGTGGTAACGACCCCAACCCGCGCCCCAAGCCGTTGAGCAGTGATCGCCGAATAAAAGGCAGTACCGCCCCATGTCCAGCCATCGGGCGTAAGGTCGCGGGCAACATGCCCGATAATTAGATAGTCAAGCACAAGGAACGTCGGAAATCAGAAATGGGTCCCGTTTTCCGTATAGAGTCTACCCGTAGAATCGCTGGGGAAGATTGTATCACAAAGCAGGGATTGGTGCTATACTCGCCCGCGAATACAGAGATAAACGCTCAACGGAGAGATCCATGGCTGAGATGATGAAGGCACTCGCCAAGGTGGAACGCGCCCCCGGTTTACAGCTCATCGAAGCCCCCATTCCTCAAATCGGGGCGGATGATGTGTTATTAAAAGTCGTGGCAAGCTCTATCTGCGGAACGGATGTGCATATTTACAATTGGGATGCGTGGAGCCAGGGGCGGATTCATCCGCAGGTGATTCTAGGGCATGAATTTTCGGCAACGGTGGCGGATGTTGGGCGCAACGTAAAAAATGTAAAAGCAGGTGATTTTGTCTCGGCAGAAGGGCATCTGGTAGATTGGACCTGCGCCGCCTGCCGCGCCGATCAGCCCCATTTGTGCGCCAATGTGAAGGTTATCGGAGTAGACCGTGACGGAGCCTTTGCCGATTATGTCGCCGTTCCCGCCGAAAACATCTGGCGCAACCCCGATACTTTAGCCCCCGAAATAGCAAGCCTACAAGACCCCTTCGGTAATGCCGTCCATACAGCGTTTGCCTTTGATTTAGCGGGTAAAACGGTATTAATTACGGGGGTAGGACCCATCGGGCTGATGACAATTCCCTGTGCAAGGGTCGCCGGGGCGGAAAAAATCATTGTTTCCGACATCAACGAGATTAAGTTGGAATTGGCGCGGCGCATGGGAGCCGATGTGCTGATTAACCCCGCCAAACAAGACCTTCCCACCGCCGTGCGCGAGGTGACAGGGGATGGCGCGGACGTGCTGTTGGAAATGAGCGGAGCCGCCCCCGCGATTAGCGGCGGGCTGGCGGCACTCCGTCCGGGCGCGGAAGCGGCATTGCTCGGTGTGCCGGGACGACCTTTCGAGATAGACTGGGCGAACCTGATTATCTTCAAAGGGGTCACCATTCAAGCCATCTACGGACGCAAAATCTGGGATACATGGTATCGCATGAAAGCCCTCCTGCAAACGGGCGCGGTCAACCTTGCTCCCCTTATTACCCATGACCTCCCCCTTGAAGATTTTGAAAAAGGTTTCGCTCTGATGAAATCGCAGAATGAAGTCGTAGGGAAGGTGATACTACGTCCTTAGTGGTCAGTGATTAGTGACTAGTGATTAGTGAACGACAGCAACGACAGTGAACGGCAGGAAACGACATATATACTTTTCTCGTTTCTCATTTCTGATAAGCATTTTCCCAACAATTGCCGTTCACTAGTCACTGACCACTATTCACTCATCACTATTTTGGAGGTTCTCAATGACAACATCATCCAACGCACTCGGCTGGATTGACGACGAATTGAATACCCTGCAAGAGCAGGGGTTATTAACCAACATCCGCGAAATTGAATCGCCGCAAGGCGCATGGTTACAGATTGACGGGCGGCGTGTACTGAATCTTTGCTCTAACAACTATCTGGGGTTGGCGAATCACCCCCGGTTGGTAGCCGCCGCGAAAGAAGCGATAGACCAATACGGGGTCGGTCCCGGCGCGGTTCGCACCATTGCGGGGACGATGAGCATTCACACGCGATTGGAAGAACGACTTGCCGAATTTAAGGGTGCCGAGGCAACCGTCGTATTACAAAGCGGTTTCACGGCAAACCTCGCCACGATTCCGGCAGTGGTGGGCAAAGGGGATGCCATTTTTTCCGACCGTTTGAATCACGCTTCGATTATTGATGGTTGCCGTCTCAGCGGAGCCAAAATTATCCCTTACGACCACAACAGCGCGGAATCGCTGGAAACGGCTATTACCGACAACAAAGCGCAATACAACCGCTTGCTCGTCGTGACCGATGGTGTCTTTTCCATGGATGGCGATATTGCCCCGTTGGACAAGATTACCGAAGTCGCCAAACGGCACGGCGCGATTATGATGGTGGATGACGCGCACGGCGAAGGGGTGGTCGGGCGTGGCGGACGCGGCATCGTAGACCATTTTGGCTTGCATGGTCAGGTAGATATTGAAGTGGGGACGCTTTCCAAAGCCTTCGGAGTTATGGGCGGGATCGTGGCGGGATCGGCTTCGCTGATTCGCTGGATTAAGCAACGGGGTCGCCCCTTCCTCTTTTCCAGCGCCCTAACCGTTCCTGATGCGGCGGCATGTCTGGCGGCAGTGGAGTTGCTGGAAGAAAGCACTGAATTGGTAGATCGTCTGTGGGAAAACGGCAACTATTTCAAAGAGGGGATGAACCAACTTGGCTTCAATACCGGGCAAAGTCAAACGCCGATTACCCCCGTGATTTTGGGCGAGGCTCCCCTGACCCAGCAATTCAGCCGTCGCCTCTTTGAAGAAAATATCTTCGCCACGGCGATTGCCTTCCCCACCGTCCCACGCGGCACCGCACGGATTCGCGTTATGCCTTCCGCCGCCCACAGCCGCGAAGATTTGGATTTCGCGCTGGAAACCTTCGGGCGGGTTGGGAAGGAATTGGGTGTGGTGTAGGGCGTATTCGAGTACTGAGCATTGGGTATTGAGAAAACGACAATGGGAAAACGTTCGCTATGAGATAACAGCAAAATTGTAGAAGATTTGTATCTGTTGTTAGCTCATGAGTAGCCGCCCGTGGAGCAACGCGAAACTGGCGGTGGGCATGGCAAACCCATAAGTTGAAAACCACACCGAAACCGGATTTCTGCCTTTCTTTCCCTCGAAACCCGGTTTCTTTCTTGTTTACACAATGAAAATCTGTGTTTTGCAAAATAACTTGTCTTAATTTCGCGGAATCTTGATATTTATGGAAGAAAATCCACCCCCAACTTCGCCCCGCGTTGAGCGGCTTGGACAATTAAACAACGGTGACAATGCCTTTGCCGCTGTCCTCCGTTTCGGGATAGAGGTGTTGTCATGGCTGGCGATTCAACGGGTGTGGGGCTGGGGGGCAATGGTGGTTGCCATTCTGATTCTGGCGGTTTTTAATACACGCAGGGACAAACGGGTGCGGGGTATTCCCGTTCCGGGTGGGATACGACTGATGCTGGAAATCGGGTTAATGGTCTTGGGAACAATTGCCGCCACATTCTGGCTGGGGCAATGGGTGGGGGTAGGGATGGGGCTTGCCCTTTTGCTTCAACTCCTCGTCGGGTGGCGGCGATATATGTGGCTACTCCGCCAGTAAATCCTGTGCCGCCACCACCAATGCCCGCGCCGCCCGCCCGCGATGGCTAATCACATTCTTCTCCTCCGGCGGCAGTTCCCCCAATGTGCGCCCATCCTTTATATCATCTTCCACCACAAATAAAGGGTCATAGCCAAAGCCGTGGGTTCCCCGCGTTTCATAACCGATACGCCCCTCTATTTTCCCGACCCCTTCCGTCATGCGCCCATCGGGTAAGCGCAAAATTGCCACACAGACAAAACGGGCAGTACGCTCTTCGTGGGGAATATCGGCTAAACGGGTCAGTAGGTATGCATTGCGATCTGCCTCGGTGGTATTGGCTCCTGCCCAGCGATTGCTGTACACCCCCGGCAATCCATCCAGTGCATCCACCACCAACCCGCTATCATCGGCAATCACGGGCAACCCCGATAAATCGCTATATGCGTCCGCTTTTAGCAGGGCATTCGCGGCGAAGGTGGTTCCCGTTTCTTCCACATCCTGGGTAATACCCACCTGTGCAAGGGTCAGCAGTTCAACATCCGGCAAAATCTCGCTCAGAATGGCTTGATATTCGCGGACTTTGCCCTGATTATTAGTGGCAATAACGATTTTGTTCATTCTTGGATTTGTTCTACGTATTCTTTTAGATTAAGACGGCTCGATTACGGTAAGAAGCAACCGGATTATAGGTGCATTCCACAAAAGTCGCTTACGGGTTTCAGCAGAGTCACTCTCTCGCTCCGCACGTAGTTTATCTACATCACACCCCAAAATAAAAGGGTCTTCCCATGCCAACCAATTCACTTCCCGGGTCAATAGTGTAGTGCGGAGTGCCAGTACTATTTCTGCCAGCAATCCAAAGTCACGATGTACGAAGGTTGGCAGGATTGCGGCTAATACCCCTGCTGATACTACAAGGTATGACCATGCAAAGTCATAATAGTGTCCGAAAAGCAGATGTCCTAATTGAATAGCAATGGCTTCTGCCTCTCGATAAGGTTTCGGGTGGGTTATCCATGCGGCGGGTGATCGCTGAAATAAAACCGGCTGTGATTCGCCCGTGACCCATTCAAGGCTTTGCAGAAATTCAGCACGATGCGGGGATTGTAGAGCAAAGGCGACACGATCAATATCACAAAGGTGAAGTTGTTGATGAGGTGGACAATGACGAACGGCATTATGATAAGCGGCGCGATAATGGTCGCCCGGTAAAGTATCGGGAAGGTTTTCGTTCAAGATAAAAAATGGGTCTTGTGCAAGCAATTCCAAACGTTCCGCCTGATAATTGGCAGTTACGGGAGAGATACTTAAAAAGGCACGATCAAACTTGCGCTTTAAATCAGCTTCAACCCGCTCAACATGACTCAGTAGAATCCCGTTCGGGTCGTGAAATGGGAGGACGATTGCAGGGCGCATAAATTAAAAACGAGGTACAGGATCAACCATGAAAACCATCGGACTGATTGGCGGCATGAGTTGGGAATCGTCGCTGGAATATTACCGCCTGATCAACGAATTGGTACGCGAACGACTGGGCGGGCAAAACAACGCCAAAAGTGTACTCTACACCGTCAATTTCCACGAGATTGAGCAGATGCAAATCGAAGGACGGTGGGACGATGCCGCCCACTTGTTGGCAACAGCCGCGCAGGGACTGGAAAGTGCAGGCGCAGATTTTATACTGCTATGCACCAACACCATGCACAAAGTCGCCCCCGCGATTCAGGAAGCGGTGGATATTCCCCTGCTCCACATCGCCAATGCCACCGCACAACGGATACAGGCGGGCGTAAAACCAATCAAACGAATTGGCTTATTAGGGACGGCATACACGATGGAGCAAGATTTTTACAAAGGTGTTTTGGAACGTGACTATGGATTAGAGGTACTCATTCCCGACGAAGCAGAGCGGCGCGTGGTGCACCGTATTATTTACGATGAATTGTGTTTGGGGCAGATACTACCCGAATCCCGCCACCGCTACCGGGAAATTATGCGGAACTTAGAGGCGCGGGGTGCGGAAGGGATTATTTTAGGATGTACGGAAATCACACTACTGGTAAAAGCGGAAGATTCAACCACCCCCCTGTTTGATACCACCCGGATTCATGCCGAAGTTGCGGTGGACTATGCGTTAGAATAAGGTTTGCAGAGAGGTAGACCTATGCACTTAGACAGGCTGATTCATTAGATAATAATGATAAAAATATTGCATTGACATTAGTATTTACTATATTATAATGTGAGCTAACATTAACCTACCGATTTTCCGGAAGGATATTTCACATGAACCGTTGGTTCTGCTTGCTCCTTGGGGTTGCCTTTACGCTCTTGCTTACCACTCCCTTACGGGCAGAAGGGGGCGTAACCTATACCGTTACCCGTTTGGATGACCCGACCCCCGATGGCTGTTTACCTACCGATTGCTCCCTCCGCGAAGCGGTGATTGCCGCCAACGCCACCACCGATACCGATACCATTGAGTTTGCATTAGATGGAACGGTTGAACTTGCGATTGCACCTTCCGGCGCGAACGACGCGACTACGGGCGATCTAAACATCACAGAGTCCCTTCTTTTAGAGGGGCGCGGCGCGATGAATACGGTGATTGATGCAAATCAATTGGACCGTGTTATTGAGGTTCCGTTTTTCGGTTGTTTTCCTAATTGCCCTCTCTTTACTGCTACCGACCTTACCATTACCGGGGGACAAGTGACGGGCAATGGCGGCGGGGTTGCGGCAAGCTATTATACGACGTTGAATCGCGTTATTTTGCAGAACAATCACGCCACGAACTATGGCGGCGGGGTTTATGGCGGCGGGGTTGCAGGGGCGTATTACACCATTACCAATAGTGCTGTGGTAAGCAACAGTGCCGCCTATGGCGGTGGGATTGCAGCACATGGGGGCTCTGTCATCGTCGACAATGCTACGGTGAGCGGAAATAGTGCCACGATGAATGGCGGGGGGATTGTCACGATTGGAACGCCTAAAATTTTGCTGGGGGCTTCGGCACTGATTGAAAACAGCACGATTGTTTTTAATAGTAGTAATGCGGGTCCTGCGGGGGCAGGAATTGGTTCACATCTCATGAATGGACTCGCGGAACATTCAATTCGTCCCGGCAACAACATCGTTGCCTATAACACAGGTGGGGTTCAATGTGGACCTTTGGATCAAGGAGAACCTATCGCCCCCAATCTGACTACCGATGGTTCTTGCGAAACAACCTTTATTGCCGACCCACAGATTGGTCCCTTAGCAGATAATGGCGGCGACACGCTCACCCATGCCCTTGGCATTAATAGCCCCGCATTGGATTCAGGAACGTGTGATAGTGGCACCGATCAACGGGGGTTGCCTCGCCCGGTAGATTTACCCGGTTATCCAAACACCGAAAACGGCTGTGATGTGGGGGCATATGAAGCGCAAGCCACCCCACCCACTGCGGTAACGATTGGTAATTGGTCGGTACAGACCGATACAACTCCTTTATGGGGGAGTCTGCTTGTTTTAATCGGGTTGCTTTTAGGTATAGGATGGGTTCGCTCCCGTAGCGAACGCTAAAAAAGGTAGACGCTCCCAAAGGGATGTCCGTTATAGACTTTCAAAAGCCGAAGCAGGAGTCTTTCCTCCCACTTCGGCTTTTTTTGTGTACACCCGTCCCCACTTACGCCCTATCCATAAACGCTTTATAATTTGTGCTATACCACGCGCACTATAAGGGTGTGCTCAATAGATGGAGTTTTCTATGGCAAAACGAATAACTTTAATTCCCGGCGACGGGATTGGACCGGAAGTATCCGAAGCAACCCAACGGGTGATTGATGCCACGGGGGTCAAAATTGATTGGCGAGTACGCGAGGCGGGCGGCGATGTGATGAACCGCTACGGAACCCCGATGCCCCAGCAAACGCTGGATTCCATTATGAAAAACGGCGTGGCGTTAAAGGGTCCGATTACCACGCCTGTTGGTACAGGGTTCCGTTCCGTGAACGTGCAATTGCGTCAAACGCTGGACCTGTTCGCCAACTACCGCCCTGCCCGTTCCATGAAAGGGGTTGAATCCCGCTATGGCGATGTGGATTTGATTGTCATTCGGGAAAACACACAGGGTTTGTATAGCGGGTTGGAACATATTGTTGTGCCGGGGGTGGTTGAAAGTCTGCGCGTTATCACCGAATCGGCTTCGGAGCGGATTGTGCGCTTTGCCTTCCAAACCGCCCAGAAATACGGGCGCAAAAAGGTCACTGCCGTTCATAAAGCCAATATTCTAAAACTCAGCGATGGCTTGTTTCTGGAAGTGGCAAAGAAAGTTTCCCGCGAATTCCCCGACATTGAATATGAAGAAACGATTGTAGATGCCACCGCCATGAAATTGGTGATGAACCCCCAAGCCTTTGATGTCTTGGTGATGGAAAATCTCTTTGGCGATATCATCTCCGACCTCACCAGTGGCTTGGTCGGCGGGTTGGGCATGGCTCCCAGCGCGAACATCGGCGAACGGTATGCCGTTTTTGAAGCGGTTCACGGTTCTGCCCCCGATATTGCGGGGCGTGGCGTTGCCAATCCCACCGCCTTGATTCTAAGCGGCGCTTTGATGCTGGCGCATATCGGCGAAGCGGAAGCGGCAAAGCGGGTGGAGCAAGCAGTGCAGAAAGTTATTGAGGATGGCAAAGTCGTGACCCGTGATTTGGGGGGAACCGCCAACACCAAAGAATACACGGATGCGCTGGTATCGGTGGTGCAGGGATAAAGTATTCTTGCAATACTACCCTGGGCACAATCTGTTCCGGTTGTTCAATCAAAGTCCCCGTCAATCAACGATTGGCGGGGATTTTGTTCTTTCAATCGGTTAGAACAAAGGTTTGTATTCCGTTTGTCGAGGTCATACAATAAAATCAAGTAGTTTCACTATTCGATTAAGGATACCGGGATGCACACCATTACTCACACCCCTACTTCATTTATTGGGCGTGCCGACGAAGTCGAAGAAATTGGTGCATTGCTGGCAGACCCCGCTTGCCGCCTGCTGACGATTGTGGGTCCCGGCGGTATCGGTAAAACACGGTTGGCAATGGAAGTTGCCGCCCGTTCAGATGCCCGCTTCCCCGATGGTATTTACCGGGTCCAGCTTGCGCCCCTCAGCCGCGCCGACGACATTCTGAATGCGATGGTCGAAAGCACCCCGTTCCGTTTTCAACAAAGTACCCAACCCCCGCTGGAGCAATTTTTAGACTTTCTGCACGACAAACGCACCAAACATATTCTCTTTGTATTGGATAATTTTGAACACTTGCTGGAGGGAGTCGCACTTCTGCCAGAATTGTTGGCGGCAACCGACAACATGAAAATTCTGGCAACCTCGCGCGAACCTCTAAACCTTCAAGAAGAATGGGTACGTCATTTATCCGGGTTGACCTACCCGACCAATGGCGTTCATGCCCCACCCGACCATTACAGTGCCGTGCAATTGTTTGTTGAACGAGCGCGGCGGATTCGCGGCGATTTTAATCTTCATCAAGAACGTACCACCATTTTCGATATTTGCCGGTTGGTGGAAGGAATGCCCCTTGCCATTGAATTGGCGGCTGGTTGGTTGAACACCCTTCAACCCGCCGATATTGCCCGCGAAATCCGCCGCAACATGGATTTTCTGGCAACCCGCTCCCGCAATCTGCCGGAACGCCACCGCAGTATCCGTTCCGTTTTTGAACAATCGTGGCGGCTGTTATCCTCTGCCGAACAAGATTTATTCCGCAATCTTTCCCTCTTTCGCGGCGGCTTTACACGGCAAGCGGCGACCCGTATCGCCGGGGCGGAACTGGCAACGCTGGCGGGTTTGGTGGATAAATCGTTAGTACGGTTGAATGGCAACGGACGGTATGATGTGCATGAATTGGTGCGTCAATACGGGGCAGAGCAGTTGGAGTCTGCCCGCCAAACCCCCACCCTGCAATCTGCCTACCTTCATTATTATCTGAATCTCCTTCACGACTTAGAAGCCCGTATCAAAGGGCATGGTCAAATTGAGGCATTGGATACCATCGAAGCCGATTTTGAGAATACCCGCAATGCATGGTTATGGGCTATCACACAGGGCGAATGGAGCGCAGTGAATCGGGCGGCGGAAAGCTTGCATTTTTATGCCGATATGCGCGGACGCTATCACGATGGGGTTGCGCTTTTACAAAACGCCATTGCCTCCGCTCCCGCCCATCCGACCCACCAGCAAGAAGCAATCCTTTGCCGCCTGCGGGCGCGGCTGATTCGCCTGCTGTTGCTGGGTAATATCAAAATCGAAAGTGACCTACGTTCGGAAATTGACCACTGTTTGGCGGTTGCACGTTCCCGTAACGACAGTGCGGAAGTGGGGTATTGCCTGTTGGTATCGGGCATTGTGGCGGTATGGGAAGCCAACGACGAACGCCCGTACAACAATATCAGTGCCGGGCAATGGTTCCGTGAAAGCCGTGCCTGTTATCAAGCCATCGGGGATTTGTTTTACGAAGCCGATGTCTTGAGTTGGATTGCCTGTACCCCCTCCACCTCTGGTACACCCTATGCCGAAATGGCAACCCTGCAAGAGAGCCTTGCTATCCGCCGCGCCATCGGGGATAAAAACGGAATTGCATGGATTGCCTTGAACCTGACAGAAGAAGCCTTGCTGGATTTGGATTACCCTGCCTGTGAACAGTATGCGCGGGAAGCCCTTACCCTGATGGAAGAAATCGGCACGGTCAAAGGGATATTGCAAGCCTCTGCCAAACTCGCCCAGACCGTCATGCTACGGGGCGATGGGGTCGCGGCTTCTGCGATTGTAGAACGAATGCGGAAGCTGGCGGATGATACCAATAGTTTGGATGGCAAAATGGTCTCTGCCGGGTTGCGTTCCATTTTGCTTTCGGTTCTGGAAGAAGCATATGATGAGGGGGCGGCAGTGGCTCAACAAACGATTGCCCTTTCCCATGAATCGTTCTTTGGTGGGCATAAAGATTTGGGGCTGTATTGGGGCAAAGCCATCGCCCATGTGGGCTTGGGGCACTTTGATGCAGTTCGTGCGGAATATCCCCGATTTTTCTGGGACCGCCACGATGACCCCGCCCCCGGAACGGTCTTTCTGGCGTTAGAAGCGGCAACCCTTGCCCATGAAGGCACGTTTGAAAGCGCGGTTGAAATATTGGGATTGGCATTTCACCAACCCCCATCGGTGAGCGGTTGGTTGCACCAATGGCAATTGATCACCCGCCTACAAACGATGTTAAAAAATCAACTCGGCACCCATCAGTATCAAGTCGCATGGGAACGGGGAAGCCGTCTATCTCTGGAAACCGTCATTACTACCCGTCTGGAAAATAGCCCCGCCGCTTCCATCCCCATACCCCCCCAACCCCTTATCGAACCCTTAAGTGAAAGGGAAATGGAAGTGCTGAGGTTAATCGCCGATGGGCTTTCCAACCGTGATATTGCCGACCGTTTGGTGCTGTCTGTGGGTACGGTCAAAGTCCATACCCGTAACATCTACGGGAAGTTAGGTGTCAACAGCCGCACACAAGCCCTTGCCGAAGCGGGACGGTTGAATTTGTTGTAGCAATCCGCCTAACTTTCTATCCCTCGCGCTAATTAACCTGTAGGGGCGACCCTTGTGGTCGCCCTGCTCCTGTAGACACAGGTAGGGCACAAGGCACGCTTCCATAAGAGCCAGTCTATTGACAATCAAAATGGAGAAGGGCAGGTCGTTTTCCCCTTTTGGGAGGGGGGTTGGGGGGTGGGTTGCCGTTATCTCATTTTTCCGTCAAAGATACCACTCCTTAAAACCACAATACCACTTTTGGTAGATGTCACTACCACCTTCAATAGATATGCTATCCGCAGTATCCATTGCTGAAGGAGGTAGCCATGCAATCTTTTTTACAAAAATTAGAAGCCCTTGCCGGGGAATGGTTGGACAAAGTAGAGGAACATTCGCAACCGATTGCCGTGCAAATTATGACGGGAGCCGTTTTTACCGATGTTTCCAATCCACATGAACAAGACGTACCCTTCATCACCTTTCAATCCACGCTTGAATGTCAGGAGTCCGAAAAATGAGGCTTGCCCCCACCATCGAATATCGCCATGAACAACCCTATATGGGCATGGTAGCGGAAGTAACCATGCCGGAAATCGGAACCGTAATACCGCCCTTGCTGGACGATCTGACCACCTGGCTGGAAAATAAAAATGTCACTCCCGCCGGTGCGTCCTTCTTCCGTTATCTGCGGATAGATATGGAAGGGACATTGGATATCGAGATAGGGATTCCTGTTCACCACCTTCTATCAGGGGAAGGCGAAATTCGCCCCCGAACGCTACCGTCAGGCCACTATGCTACGGTTCTCCATACCGGGCACTACGATCAACTTCGTGATGTCACCGGTACTTTATTGGAATGGGGGGAGGCGAACGGGGTCGTTTGGGCAGTTGCGCCTTCGGAGCGTGGCGACCTATGGGAATCCCGCCTTGAAATTTATCTCAACGACCCGGCTGATACGCCCCCCGACCAATGGCAAACCGAACTCGCATTTTTGCTCGGCCCGCAATCTTAGAGCAAAAACAATCGCCTGCTCGTTGTTGTCTCGATCTAAAATTCGTGGAATAACCCGACAGGATAAAGATATTCGGGGCAGGTTGCCGTTTCTGCGTCCTGCGTTCTGCGTCTTGCGTCCCGCCGTTATGGTACTTCACGCAACGCTTCCCAAAACTTTGGGCTATCCTCCGGCTCCATCGGGTTCAAATACCCCACATACGCGGGCAGGGCAATCAGGCGGAACGCAACCTGCCACAATACATAACTGCCGTTAGAATCGGGGTATTGATCCATCACATCAGGCAACAAATCCCCCAATTCATCGGGTGAAAAGTCGGGGTAGGCTTCTTCGTACAAAGCTTTGCTGGCATCTAAAGCCGCCCGACTTTCCTCATACCGCCCGAAATAATGATCCCATACCGCGGCTTTCTGGGCATCACTCATGTCATAGAGATTGACGAACATCTCATACGAAATCCCCTCCGCCTGACTTTCCCCACTGACATCATTGTTATAGGTTTCCGCAAAAAAAGGATCGCCCCACAACCAATGATATTGAGTATCTACATCCCGCATCAACGTTTTGCTGGCGTACAGCCATGACCCTGAACGGGTGCGTTCTTCTTCATCTTCAACATGCAAATTGGTATATGCCCGTTGCAAGGCATGAACCATTTCATGATAAATCAATTGGCGTGTTGCCATATCCCGCAGTTGCAGATGGTATTCCGCGTAGTCGGATTCATCGGCGGGCGGCTCCTCTAAAATCCGCGCTTCCTCCAACAACAGGGTGCGATTGTAAATATCTACCGGGTAGATATTCATTTGCAGACGGGAATGGTCATCCCCATTCCCCACATCCAACGGCTCCACCGCCGTCGGGTCGGCGTTCGGGTCATTAACGGGCTGGTAGGTCATTCGTTCAGTAGTGGCGGGCATTACCTCTGCCAATTCATCTATGTAAGCAGGCAATACGCCCTGCGCCTCCAAATAGCCAACAAACTCCCCGTTCGCTTCTAAAATCAATGCCTGAACTGCCTCTGCGCCTTCGTTGCTGATATAAAAATCCTCCAACCCGTCGGGGATGGTCAATGCACTATCATCCTGACTTTCATCCTCAATATAGGCTTCCAAGGCGGCTTGGTCGAATTGTTCTATCGTAATAGGCAGAGGCGTATCACTGTTGCCATCCCAATTGCTTTCCAACAGCAATTGCCCGGCTTCCAACATCAAAAATATCTCGCTGATAATAATCCGTTCCGCACGGGTGGCGGGAATGGCTTCATTATAAATAGAAGCAATCGGCGTAATCCCCTCCGGTGCAGAAGGAACATCAATTGTTTCCGAATCAGGAGGATTCGGTTCCTCCCCACTCTCTGTAACGGTTGCAGTTGAGAGGGGGGGGCTATCAGGAGTAGCAATCGTCGCATCCGTCGCATTCGTCGGCTGTTCGATCACTCCGGTGGGGGGTACCGGAGAAGGTGACTCTGTGGTTCCTCGAAGTCCGCAGGCGGTAAGTAACAACAAAAGAAGGGTGAAAAAAACGGGAAGATATAGACGACGAAGCATAAAATACTCTCCTGCTGGCAGGGTGCGTGGTGTTCAAAGGACGACCGTAGGGGGGAGTACAAACAAAAATCAGGGTAAGACGTTAAGCTCTTGCCCTGATAAAAAACGTGACTATGACTAGATTTTAGCGAGGATACGAATCAGGGGAATTAACCGGCGAAACCGGGTTTCTTTCTCTAGGGTTAAGCCCGGTTTTTAGGGAATGAAGTAGAAGAATGAACGGATTCCCCCTCTCGGGAGGGGGGAAGGGGGGGTGGGTTGTCGTTTGCCTGCTTGTTAATATATGCTCACACCCTATTTAGCGTGAGATGGGTTCATGCGCCCGAATTTTCAAATTTAACCCCCCGCGAGGACGCAACGTCATAGCAGGGTCTAAGGTCGGTTCCCCTTTCCATCCTTTTATCATGGTAAAGGTTCGTGCCACCGTTGCCAGAATCAACACCGCTTCCATTGCCGCAAAGGTGTTCCCGATACATTGGCGTTGTCCCCCGCCAAAAGGGAAGTAGGCGTATTTGGGCAATCCATTCAGCGAACCGTCCAACCATCGCTCCGGCACAAATGCAGTGGGGTTGGCAAAATAAGCAGGGTCGCGGTGTGTTACCCATTGGGACATTCCGATGATTCCCCCTTTGGGTATTCGATACCCACCTAACATCGTTTCCTGCACAGCAATACGCCCATCCACCATCCATGCCGGAGGGTACAACCGCATAGATTCTTTAATCACCGCATCGGTGTAGCGCAGAGCAGGCAAATCCTCCAATGTTGGAACGTGCCCATTCAGTACCGCCTGTAATTCCTGTTGGAGCAGTGTTGCTTTGTCGGGGTGGGTGGCTAAAAGATAAAACGCCCATGTCAACGCCAATGCAGTCGTTTCGTGTCCCGCAAAAAACATCGTAATCGCTTCGTCGCGCAATTGGGCATCGCTCATTCCGCTTCCATCTTCATCCTGCGCTTGCAATAACATGGAAAGCAAATCGTCCGACGGGTTCGCATTGCCTTGCGCCCGCCGTTGGGCGATCAACTCGCAGACAATGGCATCCAATTCCCGCACCGCTTGCAAATAACGCTTCCCCGCCGGAGTCGGAACCCCGAACGTTTGCAATATTAGCCAGATACTGTTGCCCATTCCACCGAAAGCCGTCATCAGCTGATTTAATGCCCGTTCTGTCCGTTCTTCTTGCCCCGTCAATTCCGCCCCGAACAAGGTTTTCACCACAATCCGCAACGTCACCTGCATCATCTCATGTTGAATGTTGCGCGTTTCGCCATCCTGCCAGGTTGCCGCCAGCCGTTCCGCCTCGGCAACCATCGTGTCGGCATACCCGGCAATGCGTTGTTTGTGAAAGGCGGGTTGTGCCAGTCGCCTCTGTCGTTTCCATGTATCACCCATACTGGTTAACAAGCCATCTCCGAATAATTTAGCAGTCGTGGTATTTTTGGCGGGGGGTGTCTTGGCAAAATCCTTTTCGTTGGTTTTTATCAGCACCTCTTCAATCAATGCCGGGTCGGTCACCAGAAACATATCGAACCAGAGAAGCTTAAATTTTGATACCGTTCCGTAAGAACGTAACGATTCCAGAAATGTCAACGGATTGCGCCGCCATTGGAAAAAGTTGCCGACCACCGGGAAGGCTTTCGGACCCCTTGCTACTTTGCTCTTCTTCACTTCACTCATCATCGCTTTTGCAGTCATAGATTCCTCGTCACTATCAACCTTTATGGGAGTTGAAAATATTTTTTAGGTTCAACTAAAAATAATTATTATCAGGAAAACAGGTGCGTTGTCAACCCCCAATTTCAAACCTCCCTACAACTTGCCCCTAATTCCCCTTCCCTACTACAATCCTTTCACCAAAACCGCAGACTCATCTTGTATATCTGAATCTGCGACTCCCCCTAAAAACTCCCCCTCTCCATCATGGAGAGGAGGTTGGGGGGTGAGGTTGCCGTTTCTGTCGTCACTGTCGTTACTTCCGTTCACTGACGTTCACTACTCACTCTCCCATGCCTCATCATTTACTGCTTACCGAAGACGAAGCCCCCGTTGCCAAAGGGCTAAAGTACGCCCTTGAGCACGAAGGTTTTGAAGTCAGCTGGGCAACCACCGGCAAACAAACCCTTGCCATTGCTCAGGACCATCCACCTCATCTTTTCATACTGGACATCCGGCTCCCGGATATGAGCGGCTTTGATATTTGCCGCCAGCTTCGCAACAATGGCTATAAACAACCAATTTTGATGTTAACGGCACGGGATGAAGAAGTAGATAAAGTCTTGGGGTTGGAATTGGGGGCGGATGATTACGTGGTTAAACCCTACAACCTGCGCGAACTGATTTCACGGATTCGCGCCCTGCTTCGCCGTGCCTATGGCGAATTGGCAACCCCAACCACTCCCGAAAAACTGACCTTTGGCGATGTGATGATTGACAGCGAACGGTTGGTTGTCACCAAACGGGGGCAACCTGTCGAACTTACGCCTACCGAGTTTCGCCTGTTGCGTTTCCTTGCCACCCACCCTGAACGAGCTTTCAGTCGCAACGATTTGATTGAAATGGTATGGGGCTACGACAGTGATGTCTATAACGAGCGCACCGTGGATGTTCACATGCGCCACCTCCGCGAAAAATTAGAAGATGACCCCACCAACCCCCACCACCTCACCACCATTCGCGGCATCGGCTATCTCTTTGTTCCTTGATAGCACTAAAGAAACAATATTTCCGTCTTTGAAGGTGAGTACCCGCCCGATTTTGTGTCAAATGAATTTCAGGGGTGGGGCGATCTTACCCCGCTCTAAAGGACTTTAAGCAAATAATACCGTGACGCACCGGGTCCCCTGCCCTAGAAGGGCTAAGGATTACCCACAAATATTCCCCCTCATTTTAAAGAGAATTTTGGTAGGGGCGGGTCATCGGAATGAAGAGCCATCCAACCATCGTTAAAGACCCGCCCGCGTTTCCAAAATGGGGCGTGGGTGCGACAACGGCGGGCGGGTGTGTGCTCTTTAAGGGAAACTCCGCCATTCCGACCACCCGCCCCTACAGACCTATGCGTTATGTTGGGTTAAAAGATGTGGGTAATTCTTAGCCCTAGAAGGGCAGGGCTATTGAATACGGAATCCCCTTGCCAAGTACGCTTGTTTCGCAGAGTCCCGTATTGGGTTGCCCCGTCCTTTAGGTCGGGGGCGGGAGGCATTACGACTTTTAATTCTTAATCTCCATAAGAGGCGGGGCTATAGACCCGTCATTTGCAGAGTTTGCATTCAACGGGTCTGTAGCACGGTCACTTTAGTGCCGTGATACGGTTCTGTTGGGGATTCCCCCTCTGGGGAGGGGGTTAGGGGGTGGGTTGCCGTTTCTCCCCTCTACCTCTACCCCTTACCTCTACCTTTTTTGCGGTTTCTTAACCAACCCACTACGACTTCACTATATTTCCCCGCTATTCTAAAAGAGTGCGACATAGGTTGTATCTTCTTCTCAATTTCCACCCGGAACAAGTCGCCGCGTACTCTCTAAAATCAACGGGAGAGGGTCAGTGCATCCTGACCCCCCTCGCGAAGCATAAACGGGTGCGCGGCGGCGGGAGGCTTCCCCGCTTATGAACAAACGCTGGCTTTTTGCCTTTGCGATGATTGCCGCGCTTGGCGGCGCATTCGCCCTCGGTGGGGCGACGGTGCTTGCCGGACGCAACTTTTTAACCGCCCGATGGGGCGATTCCCCGCTCATTGCCGGAACCCTGCAAGCCCCTGATGCCCAAGCAGATGACACCACCTCCGATGAAAAAGGGATTGTCATTGTGCGGGTCGTGCCCAACAGCCCCGCCGCGCAAGCGGGCTTACAACGGGGCGATATTCTCCTTGCCATTGATGAGAGTGAAACCAATACCCTCGCAGATGTCCGTACCGCGATTGCCGACAAAGCCGAAGGGGATACCGTTTCGCTCAGTATTACACGGGGCGGAACCCCTCAAACCCTCACCGCTACCTTAGGGGCATTGGATGAAAGCATTTTCCTCGGCATCGAATCCTGCGGCATTGGCAAAATGCACGGGATTAGCGGAGCCTTCCCTGTAGATCCCGCCGACGCGGGCGCACGGATTATGGAAGTGGTTGCCGATTCCCCCGCCGCGACCACAGGATTACAGGTCGGCGATGTCATTACCGCCGTCAATGGCGAAGCATTGGTGCACCCGATGGCACTGGGCGAAACCATAGCCGCCCTGTCCGTAGGCGATACCATTACCCTGACCGTCCGTGGCGCGGACGAGAGCGAACGGGAGGTCGAAGTGACCCTTGCCGCCAACCCCGACGACGAAAGCCGCCCCTATCTGGGCATCCGCTACGAACCCAATGTCGCCTTCGGGCATATGTGGGGCGGTGAAGGCGCACCCGAAGGCTGGGAAGGGATGCCGATGGTTCCGTCCCTGCCGGAAGAACTACTTCCCTCATTGGAAGATGGCGAAAGTTTTAGCGCGTTGGTGGTAGCGGAAGTCGAATCCGGCTCTGCCGCCGACAGTGCGGGCTTGCAACGGGGCGACCACATTACGGAGATCAACGGCAACCCGGTTGCCGACCTGGTTGAATCTGACCGCGATGTGAGTACAATCTTTGCCAACAACGAACCCGGTGATACGGTTACGCTGACCGTGTTGCGAAGCGGCGAAAGCGAACCGCTTTCCATCACTGCGACACTGGGCGAAGGGGAAGACGGTAACGCGGTACTGGGGATTCAAGCGGGGTTCATTACGATAGTGAATGAGGAAAGTGGGGTTCCCTTCGAAGGGTTCTCCCTGCCCGATCTAAACATCCCCGTTCCCGAACTGGAACCCGCCATCCCGGAAACGCAAGCGTAAACGACAGTGCATAATGCATATTGCATAAACGGCAACGACCCTACATCGTCCCCGATGTTCTAAAGGTCGTTTATGCAATATGCACTATGTAATATGCAGTATGTTATGAACTCCATTCGCGGACGGCTCATCCTTAGCTACGTAGTATTAACCCTACTGACCCTGGTGGTCGTAGGGTTTATTTCGATTTTGCTGGTGCGAAATTACGTGCTTGATCAGCAACGGCGCACCCTGAACGAAAACGCGCAGGCGGTTGCCCGGCAGGTGGCTACGGTAATGCAACAACCCGTCATTCCGGGGCGGGAATTGCAAGATATTGCCCTCTCCGCCGCGTTCCTCTCAGGGTGTCAGGTTCGGATTTTAAGTGCCAGCGAACAGGCACTTGCCGATTCCGGCTCGGATGTAGCGATGGATACCGTGGTGTGGATTTTGCCCGACAACCTTCCCGCTGACTTTCCGATAGAGCAACAGGGGGCGATGGCGGGCTTTATTATTACGACCTACGCGGGCGGACCCCCCTCCGGTTTGTATGAGGATAGCGTCACCAGACCGCGCGGCTACCGCTATAACCCCTAT
>CBKYSX010000002.1:0-29329 GCA_966690745.1 uncultured Ardenticatenales bacterium | reverse complement strand
TAAGCCGCCAATCGAAAGGGGAAGCACCTGCGCCAGACCAATCAACGGGTTGAAGATAAAAATATGAATCAGGTCAATCGGCGCGGCAATACCGGGCGGGGGATTGAGCGAGAGGGACAATACATAGTTCACAAAATTGGAAAAGAGATAGGGAAGCATCCCCAGCAAAAGCGCGAACCCTAGCACAACCGGTTGGTCCCGATACGCGCCCACGGCATCGGCGAGTTTGGTGTAAATAGGAACGATAAACTTCAGGAACGGCAACCGTTCTGAAACTCGTTCTAACGCCACCCCGACCCCGGTTCGCATCCGGCGGCTAACCATCAGGGCAAATCCCGCCATCAATAGTGCCAACGCTATGACCGCAAACCAAAAGGTGTCGCTTAAATCCAACGTGCCGCCCTGATTCGTAATCGCGGCATACAAAACGCTGAGTACTGCCGTGACCGTCAATGCCATCAACCCGATCAAGCGGTCTACCACCACCGACACGGCGGCATCGGCATTGCGGCGGGTTTCCTGCGCCAATTGATAGCCGCGCATCAAATCGCCCCCCACCGCCGCCGGAAGCAGATTATTGAAGAAGACCCCGACAAAGGTAAAGCGCAACAATGCCCCCCATGACACAAAAACCTTCTGGGCACGGAGCAACACATTCCATTTCAGGGCGTTGCTCATCACCGCGCCGAAATAGAGAACCGTTGCCACCCCAATCATCAGAGGATTTGCCTGGCGTAAGGCGTTTGTCACTTCATCTATGTTGACGCGGGTGAGCAGATAGGCGAGGAGGAGCAGGGTAATCAGTACCCGTATCGCCGTGGAGAGGTATTTTCGCATTCCCTATAATCTTATGGGCAGTGTGGTGTAACAGCGTCGTGCATAGACCATATTGCATAGTGCATAAAGGCATATGTAATGAACTGCCGTTGTCGTTTATGCACTATGGACAATGCACTATGCAATTCATTTATTCGTTCATCGGCACGGCATTCGCCTTCGGTTTGGCTTTCGTACCGCCAAATTCGCGGCGGTTGCGGGCTTCATAGGCTTCCTGGTCCACCTGTTTAGTCGTCCACGCAATATCCCAGACCTCGTGCTTCCGTCCACGCACATAATAATCATACGTGCCAAGCACCCGCGCCCACGCTTCTAAAACTGCCAGCAGGAAGAGCGTCCATACCAATTTCGCCGCACCCCATACCTGCGACAACGCCACTTTTGCGACCACACCCGAATTCAGGCTGGAAACGGAATAGCCGTAGCGTCGTTTCAGGTGCAAATGACCCGCATGGTTGCGGCGGCGTTGTTTGACGAAATCGGTAATCGTGGTCGGCCCCATGTTGTACACCACCGCTTCGGGTGCGTAGCGAACCTCCATGCTCCGTTCCACCACAAACGCTTCGACAAAGGCTTCGTCCATCGCCACATCGGGCGGAATCGCATCAAACACTTTGCGGAAGGCAATCATTTCGCCCAAACGGGGAATTTCCAGACAGAGCTCATGCTCCATTTTTAGGCGCAGGAAGGAGAGATATTCCGTAATATGGTCGGGGGTGTTGACGGGAATTTTTTGCGCCCCGGTCATACCCACCTTCGGGTCGCGGAACATGCGAACCAGATGCTCCACCGCCACTTCGTTCGGAATCGTGTCGCCGCTTTCCAGCACACAAATATCCTCTCCGGCTTCCGCCAGAAAGAGGTTAATTGCGCTGGTTTTACCCTTGCGTTCCGGCTGAATAATCAGCTTGACGCGGGAGTCTTGCGCGGCAATTTCTTCTACAATCGCGTGGGTGTTGTCGGTACAGCCACTTGCCACCACAAAAATCTCGGTGATTTCGACTTCGCGCAGAAGTTGCTGGCGTAACGAATTGATACATTTCGCAATGTTCTGTTCTTCATTATGGGCGGTGACACCCACGCTACAACGAATGACGGGTTCTTCCTGCATAGTAATTGCTTCCATAAGTATTTGGAAAGCCTTGAAGTATTGCATGTTACATAGTGCATAGTGCATAAAGGCAACGGCACGGATGCGTCGTTGTCGCTTATGCACTATGGTCTATGCAGTATGCAGGTGTTTTTATTCCAGCCCCCACGCCACCCACAGCCCCCGTTCAAACAAACGGGTAATTTCGGCGTTCATGGTAAACCATGTAAAAAAGAGAACGCCGAAAGCCAGCCACACGCCGGTATGGGCGCGGGTCCAGCGAATCGGGCGCATTTCAGCGTTGGGCAACTGTAATTTGACGGTGAGCCATGATGCGAGCGGGCGCGTCAAGAAATATGAGAGCCATAATAGCACTAAAAGCAGGATAATCAATGCACCCAGCTGTTGCAGAGGTTGGGAATCGGGAATCTGATCCTGAATTACATAGCGAATCGGGTTGGCAAGCCCCGCCATCACAAAGCCCCAGAAATACAATGCCCCCCACAGTAACAACACGGTTGCGCCGCGAATATGGTTCTTGGGCAGTGCCGATGTGGTAGGGGTGCGGGTATCGGGCAGGTCGCCATCGTTGGGCGAGCGCAGAAGCCGGATGAGGAAATAGAGGTAATAAATCGAATTGAGGGTTCCCAACAGGGCATAGCCCCCCAGGTGGTCGGGGTTGACCCAATCGGCGTAATAAGGCGACACCAGCACCCATGTCGTCCAGCCCAGAGCAAAGGTCACTTGGGGGTAGTGCCGCTCGGTCAAACCATACAAAATCAGCCAGAGCAAAAGCAGAGGATAATGGTAGCCGATGGCTTTATGGGCGGTCAGAAAAAAGCCCAGCGCAATCATCAAGCCGATGGTGTACCACGAGCGGCGTTGCACCAAACCCACCACCGACAGCAGGAATGTCACGCCCACTGTCAGATATAGCACATGGTCAACCGTAGGGAACGTGGTCCGTACCTGATCCACCCGGTAGGATTCAAACGCCAGTGACCACACCTGCCACGATTGCACCTGCACCGCCATATCCCCCACAAACTCAAAGACCATATAGCGGTAATCATCGCTGTGCAGAAAGAAGGGTAGAGAAATCGCGCCGAACAACCCCACAATCATCAAAGGAAAGAGCAGAACCCCGCGCCAACGCCGTTCCGCCAGCAAGAGCAAGCCAAAGGGAAGCGCGAACAACACTGCCGTTTGTTTTGCCATCAAGGCAATGGCGAACAGCACCATCACCCGCCAATCGCGCCGCCCCGTTTCTATCCAATGGTACGCCAGTAGAATTGGGAGCAACCAGAGCGTTTCGGGGTGCGCCTGAATCGTACTGTGATAGAACAATATCGGGCTAAAGAGCCAGAGCAACGCCCCCACCCGCCCCAGCCAGACCACCTTCGTTTGCTGTTGAATCGTTCTGCTGATCAAGGCGGCAATCCCGATATCAATCAGCCAGATCGGAAGCCGCATCGCTATCAAGGCGGGCAGGCTCTCATTCGACACGCCAAACAGCGCATCCGCCAGGGCGACAAAGGGGGCAATCAGCAGGGCGAAGAGCGGCGGATAGGCGAAGGGCCACGGGCTACTTTCCCGGCTCACCTGATACAAATCAAACCATGCCCCGCCGTCCCAAAAAGTGCGGGCGGCGGCGAGGAAGGTCTGTACATCCACATTCGCCACCCATTCCCGCCGCAATGTCACCATCAATGCCAGCGACACCACCAGATAGACCCCCCCCGCCCCCCACACAAAGCCGCGTTCGGCGGCGCGGGCGCGTTGTTCCTGCGTGGCGGGTAGGGTGCGGATCGTGTTGGTCTGGTTCATGGTCTTTTTTATACCATGCGGGAGGAGAAATGAGAAAGGGGAAATGGGAAACGGGAAGGGTGATGCAAGGGGCAAAAACAAAAACATCCTATCGTAGGGGCGGGTCAAGGCATGGAACCGCTTATGGCATGGAACCCGTTGACCCGCCCGCCGTTGTCGTGCGTCGCCATGTGGGTTAATTCGATGCCCAACGGCGGGCGGGTCAAGCGGTTCGTTTTGGAAGCTTCTGGTATGCTTGACCCGCCCCTACGAACGATACTCCCATCTATACGTACCGTTTCTTACCAACCCATAGCATAACCATTCCTATGACCAACAAGGCAATCATCGGGATGGTAGGGATGGTGGATGAGGCGACAGTCAGCATACCGAGCGTTACGGCGGTAGGCGGAAGCGTGGTAGCACTCACCGGACCGTACAGGGCAGTGCTTCCATCCCCCTCAACACTTTCCAACCAGTAATAATAGGTGTCGCCCTCGCTAACGGTTTCGTCCAGCCATGTATACAGGGCACCACCCCCGCCCGGCGATTGGGCGGGAATCAACTCGCTATTGAGTTGGTCTGTCGGGTTGATAGGCGAGGTGCTACGCCACAGGTTATACCCCAACGTCCCCACCTCGCTCACGGTTTCCCACCGCACTTCAATTCCTTCCACTACAGGGTACGCGGTAAATTCTGCCAGTACGACTGCCAACGGGGTCGCGGTGAAATCTTCCACTTCGCCGCCCGTTTCCCCGCCACCTGGAGTTGCCACCATCAGGGCAAGCGGTTCGGTGGTGCTTTCGTACAAGCGGAAACGGAAGCGCAAACTACTGGTTGGCAACACCGTAGATAGGGGGATGGTATTAGACCCCACCGTTACCAGTTGGTTCACAATCTGCTCATCAGGGGTAGCAAACACCCCGTCATTGTTCAAATCTACCCAGCCTGATAGCCACCCCTGCGCTCCGCTCGTGCCACTCACCATCACTTCCACCCGATTCTGAATCACCGCCACGCCATCATCCGTCGGGTTGTCATCGTTTTCCCCCGCAGTATCGTCATCCGTCACCCCTGCGCCCAGATAGACGGAATGGGGCGCGGAATGCCACGCCACACCGTAGGAAGCAGGGGAATCGCTATAATCCGCCGCCCGTAACGATACACCCACCAATACCGGGTCGTGGTCGGACGAACGGTAGGGAATCGGGGCATACAAATCTTCGGGCTTAAATTCGGTGTTGTAATCAATCACAGAGGGTTCGTCGGTGTTAATATGCCAAATGGTTGCGCCCGTTACCTGATCGCTAAACCCCGGCGTGCTGATAGCATGATCCAAATACCCGGCAGTTCCATCAAAAATATAGCTATACCGTTGCACCGCCGGAACCCACGCCGCGACCTCATTGATAAAACCGCTTGCCGTTAAGGCATCAATGGGGTCTTCGACACCATAGGCATTCAAATCGCCCACAATCAGGACATCGGCATCATAGGTTGGGATAATCGTGTTCTGAATCCATGCCGCCAGCGCGGTTGCCTGCGCCACCCGTTTAACATTCCAGCACCCCTGCCCGTCACCCTGTTCAATATCGGGTCCGGAAGTGGGGCAACTGCTTTTGGACTTAAAGTGATTCACCACGACAACAAAACGTTCGCCGGTTAGGTTATATTCAAACAACACTGCCAACGGAGGGCGATCAAAGAGATTGCCATAGTCGGGATGGGTTGTCTGATAATTGAGTACATTTAAGGGTTGCACCACCGCCGGTTTATACAGCATGGCAACTTTGATTTCATCGTCACCGGGCGACGGCTCTAACGCATACGCATAGGTATTAGAGCCTAGCACCCCGTTCAACCCATCTACCAAATTCTGTATCGCCCGATTGTTCAGAATCGGGTCGTCGTTATCGTTTTCAATTTCCATTAACCCCACGACATCAGCATTCAGAGCCACCAGTGCGGGAATAATTTTATTGCGTTGTCGCGTAAATTCCGCCAGATTATCCGCCCCGCGTAGCGTGGGGAAGCCACCGCCCATCCCATTTCCATTGAAATAATTGAGGACGTTGAAACTGGCGATTTTTAAGGAGCCGCCCACGGGATCGGGGGCAGAAGTGCGCTGGTTGACACGGGTCGAGGTGATAGTGCCGGTGGGCTGGATTTTGTAATCACGCACGACCCCGCCGGAATCAATCAACCCGTAATCTATAACCCCTGTAATGTTATTAATCGTATCGCCTGCCCGTAGGGTGTAATCCTGCGGTGGGGTGCCGGTACGGTTGATATAGGGAATCGGGTTTGGATTTTGCGCGGAGGTGCCATCATCCAAAATAATTTTACGACGGGCATTGTAATCGGCTGTATCCCCGTTACCGTTATTGGGGTGGAACATCCGCCCATCTGCCGAAATAGTGAGTTGCCCATACCGTCCTTGAAAGAAGTTCTGGCTGACGGTGAGAGAACCGCCGCCGCCATCGCTGACGGTGACGTACATGCCTTCATATGCTTCATACAGCGAGTAATTTGATACAGGCAATGCCAGCGATACAGGGGCAGGAAGCGGCTCTGCCCCGCACGGCAAAACGGCGGATACCGTGTCAATTTCGGTTGTGGTGAAAAATTCGTCCACCCGTCCGGTGACACGCACCACCTCACCCGGTACGACCGAAGGGGAAGCGGATGGGTCAAAGACAAATATCCCTTCGGAGGTAAGCGGGTTGGCATCTATATCGCTCTCTTCTTCTTGCACATAGAAGCCGTTTAAGCCCGTAAATCGCGCTGTTACCACGCCTTCAATCGTGACCACTTGCCCGGTCAACGGGCTTGCCGCGCCGCTTCCCTGTACTTCGTGAATGAAGGTAGTCGGTGTACCGCAGGAGGGAGAGGTGGTAGGGGTGAGGGTTGGGGTGGGGCTACCTCCTGTAGTGGGGGTAGCAGTCGCAGTTGTAAGATTTGAAGTGACAGATAGGTCATCTATGGCAAGACCATGATCACCACTTGCATTATCAGGATCAGACCAACGCAACATAATTTCTTGACCCGGATTAACTGTGACAGGTACAACGATGGGTCCGACAACTTGGCGATTCGCGCTGGCATTCCCGTCAAGTGCACCACCTGTACCAATATCTATAATGCTTTCAAAATCAAGAGTATTAACAGCAGTCCATGTCCCTGTAGTTGTATTTGTGAGTCCTGTTCCTACTTGATAAGCAAAGAACAAGGTATTATTCACTGCGCCGGTGCCTCCTGTACGCCATTGCTCTCCCGTATAGGTAATTGTGAGCGAGGTAACAGGGATTGCAGTATCATTTATAAAACGGATAGCACGATTTACGGGATTAGCACTTGTTGAACCCAATGAACCAAATGCTCGTTCACTACTGCTTGTAGCCCCGTAACTATGTAATCCGCCTGTATTTGCTCCCCCGGCATCTGCAATAATGGTAATACGGTTGGAATACCAACCTACCAATGTGGAATCATCTGTCCATGTAAAAGATTCACTGGTAATACTTGTCGTTGGAAGCGAGTTGAAATTTTGACTATAGGGGTTTCCCAAGGAAATCGCCGCCATAGGCGATGCCGTAACCGGCGTAGCCGACGACCATACCGCCAATACGACCAACAAGAGCAGAAGGACCAACCACCCGAAGCGGAGCGGGGATGAGGAAGGAATCATAATCTATTCCACCGGTTGAAGTATAAGAATGGAAATAAGGAAGTGGGGAAGCGAAGAAGGGGTCGAATGGTGGTTAGCATACGGCACAAATGAAAAGTAAGCAATCCGTTAAAAGTACCCTATTTTCAAACACAGTATTGCTTTTCCATAATTAGGTAGGGTTGTGGCGGGAGCATTACGCTTCGCTTGTTGCGGGGGCATCCCGCCAAATTTTCCGATAGCGTTCAATTTGTTGCTGTCTGGCACTGTCCCGCCGTTGCGTATACACCGCCGCCAACGCCCTTAACAGCCGTTCAATCATGTCATAATCACTCATTGGCAGAAAAGCACTCTCATGGACGATTGCCCCTGCCTGGCGTGCCGCCGCCCGGCACTCCTTTTCATTCATCAACACACCATCATGGTACGGGTCAATATACACCCCCTTGTCCGGGTCGCCATAGCGCACGACGGGATGATGGGGCAATTCAATCATATAGACCGGTGCCCCCAGCCGCCGCCCGATGAGCAGATAAATCAAACAAAGAGTCAACGGAACGCCCAACCGACTCTCCACCACCTGCGGTAAAAGCAAATTGTCGGGGGCATAATACTCATTTTTGTTGGCGCGGAACCGTTTGGCATAACTGAGCCAATCGCGCAATGCCAGTGCATCCCGTTGGGTATAAATCGAACCCGTGGGCAAGGCACCGCGCAACGGGTGCGCCAAATCATCCAATTGAATTTTGGTGCGATGCCGATCTATAAAGGGGTCAAGACATTCCGCCAGCAAAAACGCGCCCGCTTCGACATCAGGGCTACGCGCCAATTGCGCCCAGGCTACCTCATGGTCGGTGGCATGAATCTTTTTCAGAATCTCATTGGCAACGGTTGGCGCAAGGTCGGCATAGGCACGAAGCGATGGCACCGCCGCCGCCCCGGCGTGCACCAATTGCGCTTCCGCCATTTGCCCCAGGCGGGGGTCGTCTAACAAACGAATCAGGGCTTCAATATCTTCAGGGGACATAGGAATCAGGAGGGGATAGGGGGATGTACCAGGTTCGGACTTCCCTCGTATGACCCGTAACGGTATGACCTTTCTATCATACAATACGCTTAAACAGTTCAAAAGTTGATAGTACTGTGTGCAATATCCTCCGCAAATCGCATCAATACACCCGTACCAATTCCTTCGATTTCGTAGATTCTGTAGATTCCGTCCCCCGTTATCGTTGGCTTTCTCGCCCGGTAATCCCTGTGTAACAATTACCCCCTATCCTACCCCTGCCGTTCTTTGTGAACTTTGTGCCTTTGTGGTGAAATGACAGAGCCGTTCTGCTTTTCATTTTCCGCTTTCCGAACACGCTATGAATAATGAAACCATCCTCGTCGTTGAAGATGAGCGCAGTATCTCCGAAGTCGTCAGCCTCTACCTCAAACGGGCAGGGTACGCCGTCCGTAGTGCCTACGATGGCAAAGAAGCCGTTGCCGCCATCGAAGAAAAAATGCCCGACTTGATTGTGTTAGACCTCATGCTCCCCCATGTGGATGGCATGGAAATCACCCGTTGGATACGCTCCCTTGGCGCGGACACCCCCATTATCATGCTTACCGCCCGCCGGGAAGAAGCGGATCGAATTGCGGGGTTGGAATCAGGCGCGGATGATTATGTGATTAAACCGTTCAGCCCCGCCGAACTGGTCAGCCGCGTCCGTGCCGTGTTGCGCCGGAGCAAAGGCAACGCCGCCAACGCCGAAAAGCCGATTGATTTTGGCGAGTTAAAAATCAACCCGCAGACCCGCCTTGTCACCATCAATGACAAAGAAATCACCCTTACTGTGACGGAATTTGACCTGCTCTGGTTGTTGGCGCGGCATCCCCGGCAGGTTTTTACCCGCGACCAACTGCTGAACCGCGTCTGGGACCTGACCGACTACGTAGACCCCAGCACGGTGACGGTGCATGTGCGCCGCCTCCGTGAAAAAATCGAAAGTGACCCCGCGAATCCCCGCTATGTGCAAACGGTGTGGGGCGTAGGCTATAAATTTGAACCCTAAAGGGCGGGAAAGATATAGACATATGCCAGAAGCCCACCCCCGGTTCCGCGTTGCTCCACCGGGGGCTACTTATAAGCTCAACGACAATTTTGTCGTTGCTGTTAGCTTACGAGTAGCCCCTAGTGAAGCGTAGCGGAACTAGGGGTGAGAATACACCAACGTTTGAGACAACCATGACTACCAACTCGACCTATACCCCTCCCCGCCTCATGCTTCCCCTCCGCTTTGTCGGAGGGGTGATTATCGCCTTACTGGCGACCCTGTTGCTTTTCATCTTGCTGATGCGTCCGCCGATGAACGACATCGAAGCGATGGTGGCGTTTCTTAGCATCACATCGCTGGTGTCGGTGGCGGTGGGGTATGGGGTTTATCGGGCGGGGTGGCTACAACAATCGCCCCGCCTGCTGTGGACATTGGTGGGGCAAAGCGGATTGGCAAGTGTCCTCACCTTTATCAATGTGTGGCTTACAGCGCGGTTGATGTTCGTCAATGACCACGATTTTCAGCTCGCCACCATTCTGTTAATTTTTGCCGGGGGTATTGCGATTGCGCTCGGCTATTTCCTCTCCGCCACGCTCACCGACCGTATTGCCCTGCTCAACCGCGCCGCCACCGACATTGCGGCGGGCAACCTTACCACCCGTCTGGATGTACAGGGGCGAGATGAAGTCGCACAGCTCTCCCATACTTTTAATCAGATGGCGGCACAACTGGAAACAGCCGCGCAAAAACAGGCGGAAATGGACCGAATGCGCCGCGACCTGATTGCGTGGGTCGGGCACGACCTTCGCACCCCGCTCGCCTCGGTCCGCGCCATTCTGGAAGCCCTCGGCGATGGCATGGTGGACGACCCCGATACCGCCGCCCGCTACGTGCAAACCGCACAAAGGGACATCCGCAGTCTCTCTGCTCTCATAGATGACCTTTTTGAAATGGCGAAACTGGATGCGGGGGGCATTACCCTCGAAAAAGTGACCCTGCCCATCGGGGATTTAATTTCAGATACGATGGAAAGCTTCTCGGAATTGGCGCGGCAACGGGGAGTGACGCTTACCGGCTCGCTTGCGCCACAAACGGGGGTCGTCACCGCCGATGTACAAAAACTGGGGCGGGTGTTGGCAAACCTGCTCAGCAATGCGCTACGCTACACGCCCGAAGGCGGAACCGTCACGGTGACTGCCCACCCTATAGGCGACACGGTTCAGGTTGAAATCCGCGACACGGGCGCAGGCATCCCCCCCGATGATTTGCCCCGCGTCTTTGAACAATTCTATCGCGGCGACAAGGCGCGAAGTCGCGCTTCCGGCGGCGGCGCGGGCTTGGGGCTTGCCATCGCCAAACGCATCGTCGAAGCGCATGGCGGGACGATTAGCGTGGAAAGTAAGGTAGGGCAAGGGACGCGCTTTTACTTCACCGTGCCGATGCATAATTAAAAATTTACCAAAATTCGGGCGGAATTTTCCGCAATTGTTGCGTGACATCCCACTCCATCGGCTTGTATTGAGGCTTTTTCCATACTGCTCCCTGTTCTAACCAATCTGCACGATACTTCCGAATACTCTCAATAAGGAAATCCTGATAGCCAAACTCTACCCCGCAACTAACGCAAAAATCATAAGTCGGACATCTCCCGT
Source organism: uncultured Ardenticatenales bacterium (assembly GCA_966690745.1). Lineage (GTDB taxonomy): Bacteria > Chloroflexota > Anaerolineae > Ardenticatenales > Ardenticatenaceae > CBKYSX01. The sequence goes on along the minus strand of CBKYSX010000002.1, from coordinate 18,238 downwards.
CTTCAGCATAAGGGTAATAAGGCGGCTCGTCGTCATAGTCATATCCACATACACAACAAAGCGTAAATTGTTCGGGACGCTCTGCAACTTGATATTTACTCATGGTAGACCCTCCGTATCTCCGTGCCTCTATGTTAATTCGTTCGCCGTTTCCGCTTTCTGCGTCCTGCGTCCTGCTTTTCCGTCTTACTTGAAATTCGCCCCTGCTTTCACTAAAATAATACCCATTAACAATAGCATAAGGTCTGATCTCCCCGGACCCATAAGAGGATAAAGCACACCATGTTCTTTTTTTACCCTGTATATCTCATTATAGCCTTACCTGCCTTGTTGCTGGGGATGTACGCCCAATGGCGCGTCCAGAGCAATTTTGCGAAATTCTCCCGTGTGCGTACCTCCCGCGGGATTACGGGCGCGGAAATCGCCCGCTACCTTTTAGACTCCCAAGGTCTGCAAAATGTGGGGGTTGAAAGGGTCGCCGGAACGCTGAGCGACCACTACGACCCGCAGGCAAAAGTATTACGTCTGAGCCAGGCGGTCTATGACAGCCCCAGCGTGGCGGCGGCCGGGGTTGCGGCGCACGAAATGGGTCACGCCCTTCAGGACAAAGAACGATACGCCCCGCTTGCCCTTCGTTCCGTGATGGTGCCGAGTGTACAAATCGGCAGTTGGGTCGGTCCGCTGATTTTTATTGCCGGGTTGATGTTCAGCACCACACTGGCATGGATTGGATTACTACTCTTCGGAGCAACGGCGTTGTTTGCCCTTGTCACCCTGCCTGTCGAATTTGATGCCAGCAACCGCGCCAAAAAGTTGTTGGCACAACACAACATCGTTTCGCCGCAAGAAGCCGATGGGGTCAAGACGGTTCTGGATGCCGCCGCGCTGACCTACGTTGCCGCCGCGTTGCAAGCCGTCAGTACCCTGCTCTACTACGGTTCATTTCTGATGGGGCGACGCGACTAATCGTTTAGAAACACACTTAAAAAGTAGGGGCTGAACAGCCCCTACTTTTTATATTCAAATTATCGCAACCATTCGGTTGCACAACAGCGATAATCATGCTACCCTTTCTATCGAAGTCAATCCCATAGACAAGAAAGGATAGTGCCGCTATGAAACCTACGATTGCCGTGACCAAAGCCCTTACGATTGCCGCCCCGATTGAACGGGTCTGGCAAGCCATTACCACGCCCGCGGAAATTGCGACCTGGTTGGGCATGGAGCAGGTGACCATAGACAGCCTTACCCCCGGTGGGCGGATGGTTTTTGAATATGAAGGTGGCGGCGATGATGCCATTATTGCCATCGTAGAACCGCCGACCTGCTTTGCCTATCGCTGGAAACCTGAAATGGGGTATGATGTCCGTACCCTGGTTACCTTTGTTCTGGAGCCAACCGATAGCGGAACGTATGTCACGGTATCAGAAGAAGGCTTTGAAGCACTCCCTGGCGATCTTGCCGATACGATTGCCCCGCGCAACGGCAAAGGATGGGGAATGTCGCTGGAAGGAATTGCCAAAATCGTAGAAGGAACCCCTGATGACTGAGCGTACCGATTGGCTTTTTGCCGCCCTTGCTGACCCTACGCGGCGAGAATTGCTGACCACATTGGCACAAGACAGCCCCAAAACCGCCACCCAACTGGCGACCGTTTTTCCGATGACCCGCCAGGGGGTGTTGAAACACCTTGATATTTTGGAGCAAGCGGGGTTGGTGCGCATTCAACCCAAAGGGCGCGAAAAACAGTATTCGCTGACTCCGGCTCCCCTTCAAGAAGTGAGCGAATGGGTGAAAACCCTCAATGCCGCATGGGACGAACGGCTCTTCCGACTCAAAACCCTCATCGAAAAGGACCAATAAATGTTTATGGGAACAGCCATCAACAGTAGTTGATGGCTGTTCCCATAAAAAGCACGATAAGTTTTTTACACGTTTCTTGAATTTCCCTTGCCAACCCCGTTTATTGGGATTATGATTGGTATAGCAAACTATTAAACCCCCTAAATTCAAATGAAACAGAGTTTTTCGTATGAATTCTGTTTCAAAAGAGGCTTTAGACCATGAAGCTTGAATTTTCCTCTGCCCCTCTCGCTGACCTTGCCACCGATGCACTGATTGTGGGGCGAGTGTTGGATGGCACGTTGGGCGATGCGTTACAAGAAAAACTTGGCTCCCTGACATCCGATTTGTTTAGTGATACCAAAGGCAAAGCCTCCGACGAAGTGGCAGTGATTTATCCGCAGGGCGCGATTGCGGCAAAACGGGTACTGATTGTGGGCTTGGGTGCAGCGGACAAACTCACGTTAGAAGGCGTACGCCGCGCCTTCGCCAAAGGGATTGCCAAAGCCCAAAAAGTGGGCGCGAAAAGTGTCGCCACCACCCTGAACCAACTGTCGGGGGACAAATTCGGCACGGCTGATGCCGCCCGCGCCGTGGTGGAATCGGCAGAATTGACGGTCTACAACTACTCCTTGAAAAAGAAACCCGCCAAAGAGAACGGCGACGACGATAATAGCGAAAATAGCATTCAAACGCTGGCGCTCGTCGGTGCAGATGACAACGCACAGACATTAGCAAAAATGGGCGCGGCAATTGCAAGTGGTGTTGTACAGGCGCGGGATTTGGTGAACGCCCCACCCAATATCGCCAATGCGCCCTTCCTTGCCCAGACTGCCCGCGACATCGCCGAAAGCAGTTCCCATATCAAAGCTACCATTTATTCGCTGGAAGAAGCCATTGAGATGGGTATGGGTGCATTTGCAGGGGTTGCCCGCGGCTCGGCTACGTCTGCTCACTTTATTGTCCTCGAATACCGCACGGAAGAACTGAAGGATCAACAGCCGTTTGGCTTGGTAGGTAAAGGGTTGATCTTCGATACCGGGGGTATCAGTCTGAAACCGGGTGAGGGGATGTGGAAGATGAAAAACGATATGGGCGGCGGGGCGGCAGTGCTGGGAGCCTTCCGCGCCCTCGCCAATCTGCCCGAACCGTTGCCAATTCCGGTGGTCGGGGTTGTGCCTACCACCGACAACGCGATTGACGGCAAATCCTTCACCCCTGCCGATGTATTGACGGCACTCAATGGCAAAACCATTGAAATCCAAAACACGGATGCCGAAGGACGGTTGATTCTGGCAGATGCTCTGACCTATATTGACCGCTACAAACCCCGTGCTGTGGTAGATCTGGCAACCCTAACGGGCGCGATTGTGGTAGCGTTGGGGCAGAACTTGACCGGCATGTATGCCACCACCGACGAAATCGCCAACCGCTTCCAAACTGCATCTGCCTATACCAATGAAGAAATCTGGCGAATGCCGCTTTATGAAGAATACGAACGGTTGATTGACAGTTCGATTGCCGATGTGAAAAACGTTGGCACGGGGCGGGCAGGGGGTTCGATTACGGCGGCATTGTTCCTACGCCGCTTCATCGGCGATTATCCCTGGGTACACCTTGATATTGCCGGGACAGCATGGGGCGAAGATCGTTCCGTAAAAGTCCCCTATAATGCGAAAGGTGCCTCCGGCGTGGGGGTGCGCTTGCTGATGGAAGTTTTGCGAAGCTACAGCGAATAAGCATCCGCAACCACAGGCAAGGAATAAAAAGCACGGTTTTATTACCGTGCTTTTTTCTTTATGGGATAGGAAAGTAAGCCCGAATAAAAAGTCGTTGTCGTTTAGCTCATTGGTAGCCATGTGTGGAGCGAAGCGAAACTCATGGTGGGCATTTTAAACGGGAAATATAAACATGTTCATTTTGGGTATTGACTTTCGGACAACACCCGGTATAATAGAAATTGAACACGTTCACTAAATGAAATTAAGCAGTTCACTGAACGCAAACCCCTTACGAGGTCAAGATTATGAGCCTCTATATTGAAACTACCATCCACGGGTCGCTTGACGACCTGTTGCAAAAAACCCAAAACGCAACCCTCCACCATCAATGGTATGCGGGGATGAAGGTACGCCACAGTCCTACTACCGAACGTAAAGGGCATCGCCGCCATACCACCGAATTAAAAATCGGGGCGGACACGCCGCTCTCGTTGATCAAAGAGGGCGCAGGGTACTGGCATTACGAACCCACGCCTGATGGAGTTCACCTGATGACCCGTTACGATTATCAAACCCGCTTCGGCTGGCTGGGCGAAAAGGTGGATAAACTCTTTTTACGCCCCCTGTTGGCGTGGACAACTGCATGGAATTTTGACCGCTTGCGCCTGTGGGTAGAACGGGGTCAATCCCCGTTACGGAGTGCCCTTTACTGGGTGGGACTCGTGGTGATGTGGCTTGCGCTGGCAGGGGCATGGGTGGTATGGGCAACCCTGCCTACGCTACAAGGGTTAGTGCCGCTTCTGGTGCTATCGCTTATCATGCTACTGGTGCATTTTGCGGTTGAACCCTATTTACCCTCGGCAAGCCGTGTTAAAAAAGAGTGGTCTTAAAGCCTAAAATCTATCTTTACGTAAAGAAGCCGGAAGTGAAGCCAGAAGAAAACAACAAACCCACCCCCCTAGCCCCCTCCCAAGAGGGGGAATTCCTATGCTCACCAGCGAGCCTAATCCATAGAGTAACCAATCCTCTTTCGAAGCCGGTGCTTAGCATCGGCTTCTTTATTTATTCGCTATAATCCTCAACACCTCCTAAATTTTGAATGCTCCGCCCTAAAGTGAAATCCCATGGAACCATCTTGATGGGCGGGTTTTCCGGCACGGTCACATTCGTGGTGTGTATCTAATGACCTATTCTGACTTATTAACAAAACTAGCGGCTTCGGTGTCTACCGCCACCTATACCCTCATCTTACACATTGCCCGCGAGGCAGAGCAGAGGGGGGATACCGCCTATCTGGTAGGGGGTCCGGTGCGGGATATGTTGTTGGGGGAACCCGTCAACGATATAGATATTGTGTTTGAAGGGGCGGCGATTCCGTTGGCGCGGCATTTGGAAAAAACACTGGGGGGGCGTGCCATTACACATGACCGTTTTGGTACGGCGAAGTGGGTGTTGGACGACCCTGACTATCCCCCGACCCATTCGCTTACCCGAGCCGCCTCTCTTCCTGCTTTTATAGATTTAATCACCGCCCGCCGCGAAAGCTACGAACACCCGGCGGCACTCCCTAGCGTCACATTCGCGGGGGTTCGTGAAGATTTGTTTCGGCGCGACTTTGTAATGAACACCCTTGCCCTGCAATTGAACGGCTCTCACGTCGGACAATTGTTAGACCTCTACGGTGGATTGAGTGATTTGCGGGAGGGGCGGATTCGGATTCTGCATGACCTTTCCTTTATGGATGACCCCACCCGTATTTTTCGTGCCGTGCGCTTTGAACAACGTTTAAATTTTCTGCTTGACCCTCACACCCGCCACCTGTTGCAATCCGCAATTCCTTTCATCGCTTTACTCACTCCCGATAGGGTGCGCCATGAAGTGGTGTTGTTATTGGAAGAACCCAATGCCGTGGCTATGCTGGATAAACTATCCAATTGGGGCGGCTTTCCTTACATTTTTCCGGGGACAGAGTGGGGTGAATTGCAACGGTTAAAAGTGGCGGCTCTAAAAGCGGAAAGCGAAACGGACCCATTGCGCTTGCTGGCGGCAGTGCTGTGGGGGACATCCGTGGAAGGTGTAGAGGCAGTGGCAGAGCGGTTGGCTTTACAGAACGAATGGCGGGATCTGCTACTTGCACTTGCTACTTTGCAAGCGGATGTCACCCTCACCCAACCAATTCTTGCTAACAGCGACCTCTATTTTAGATTACGCAAAGAAGAGCCACGCGCCATCGAATGGTTGGCGCACCTGACCGATGATGTCACAGTCCGCACCCGCTTACACCTCTTTTTAGAAGACTTGCGCCATCGTCCTATGCCTATCAATGGGGATGATTTGAAGAAATTGGGTATCCCGCCAGGCAAACAGTATCAAATCATTCTGGACAAAGTACGGGCGGCAGTCATGGATGATAAGGTGTTACCGGACCATCCCGAAGCTCTGTTGGCGGCACTGGATAGTACCGTATAAGCGCACGCGTTTACTCCTTCAAAAAGCACGGGCAGGTTGTCCGTGCTTTTTCTATGCTACACTTTTGGTAAGAAAGGAGTCATCGTGGAAACCCTCGGCATCAACTACACCTTCCTTGCCTTTCAAATCCTCAATCTTGCTCTGATCATTACGCACATTACCCTTTCCCTTATGGCGTTAAGTCGCTTGTGGCGCGGGGAATGGAATGCAGGGCAAAAATTGTTCTGGACCCTTCTGATTTTGTTCATTCCGCTCCTGGGTCCGCTTGCCTTTTTATGGGCAACCCGCCGCCTTGAGCAAGTCACCTGAAAACCAATACGAACCATAAAAAAGAGGACAACCCGTAACGGGTTGTCCTCTTTGCGTTTAAGGCGGACCTAACGGCGGCGCAGAATCACTACAACACCCCACAGTACCAGACCCGCCACTGCCAGCAAGGGCAGGACCGGTAAGGTAGAGGGGGCAATATCCATACTCGCTACCGTAACAGCAGTGGGCGGTAAGTCGTTGTCCACAATGGTCAACGTACTGGTGACGACATCGCCCATGAAGCCCAGCGTACCGGGCGTAACATTCAGAATTACCGTTTCATCCGGCTCATCAGTCGTGTCATCCAGTATTTGTACACTGAAAGTGCCGGTAGTCGTACCAGCCGGAATGGTAATCGTTCCGGTAGCCGTCACGTAATCCGACCCGGCGGTGGCAGTGCCATCCGTGGTGTAATAATCCAACACTGCCGGAACATCCAATGCCGCGTTAAGCGTAACGGTGACGGTGGTCGTGGTGTTGGCTTCGGTCAGACTGTAATTAGGTGCAGAGAAGGCAACCGTGGTCAATGCCCCTTCCGCAATCGTAATCGTGCCTGTCACCGTACTCCCTGCGCCAAACGGTACGCTATCAGGCGTGACTTCCAGAATCACCGTTTCATTGCCTTCGACTTCGGTATCATCCAGAATGTCCACCGTGAAGGTCGTCGTTGTGACCCCCGGCGTAACCGTCAATGTGCCACTGGTGGCAACATAATCGTCCCCGGCGGTCGCGGTTCCATTTTGCGTGGTGTAATCGAGTACAACAGGGACATCCAATGCCTGCGTTAATTGTACGGTCACGGTCACGGTGGTGTTGGCTTCGGTGACCGGAATATTATCGGGAAAGAATGTGACCGACGTGGGTTGTAAATCCAACCCGATGAGCAAGGGGTCATGGTCTGACGAGCGGAAGGCATTAGGCTGATACAGGTAAGGCTGGTTGAAATCGCCCGGACCTTCGCCCGATGTCAACACATCATCGTTGTAATCCAAATCGGGTGGTTCGTCGCTGTTGATATGCCAGACCGTAAAGCCATCCACATCGGTAAGGAAATCATCATTGACGAAGCCGTGATCCAATTCCCCGGATTGTCCGAAAAAGATATAGGAATAGCGTTCTTCTTCCGGCAGGAGTTCTTTGCTCAGGCTAAGGTATCCTGCCCCTTCCAGCACATCAATCGGGTCTTCCATCGCATAGGAGTTGAAGTCGCCAATCAGTACGAAGTCATCATCCCCTACATTCGTGGCGATTTGGTTGGTGAAGGTGATTAGCTGTTGCGCTTGGAGAGTACGGGTGAAATTATAACAGCTTTGACCATCACCCTGATCGGTATCGGCTCCCGTGGCACCGCCACACCCTTTAGATTTGAAGTGGTTAATCACCACGGTGAATACTTGCCCGTTGACTTCAAAGGTTTGGGCAACGGTGGGACGGTCGTTAATCGGGTCGTTATCCACCTGTGCCGTACCGACCGGGGTTGCCGCCGAGGGGCGGTAAATGATGGCAACTTTGATGGCATCGGTTCCAATCGTGCCGGGCAACGAGGGCGCGATGGTGTAGGGGGTTGTACTACTGATGTTCAGCGTTGCTACCAAATCGTCAATCGCAGTCTGGTTATTTTCGATTTCGATCAGTCCCAAAATATCGGCATCCAAGCCCAACATGGCTTCGACAATCTTGGTGCGTTGGCGCTGGAATTCAATCGCGCTATCCGCCCCGCGTGCTCCGTTGGAGCCGTTGTCAATCGTGGTGAAGTAGTTGAGCACGTTGAAACTGGCAACTTTGACCGTACCCCCCACATCCGCAGGAACCGTGTCACGGGGGTTGTCGCGGGTAAAGGTCACGGTTTCTGTCGGGTAAACGCGATAGAAGTTAAAGCCGTAGCTCAACGTTCCGGTGAGACCATCGGTGGTGTCGTTCGGGCGGAGCGTGTTGTCCGGCGCGAGATAGGGAACCACCGCCGGGTTCTGAACATTGCTCGCATCATCCAACAAAATCCGACTGCGGTCGTTCAATGATTGTTCCGCATTGGCGGGTGCGCCCGGTTCGACATAGTTGGTCGGTTGGAAGCGGCGACCGTTCACCGACAGCCCCACTTCGCCATACCGCCCGACCCCGAACACTTCCGTGACGGACAATTCCTGCGGGAAGACAACATACATGCCTTCATACCGCTCCAAATCTGCAATAGCGGCAACAGGCAGGGTAATTGCTACCGGCGCGGGAAGGGTTGCCGTACCGCAAAGCGTGGTTTGGGTAACACTGGTAATTTCGGTCAGATCAAAATATTCATCCACGGTCCCCGTTACCCGCACTACATCGCCAACGGAAACGGCAGGCGCACTTGGGGCGAATACGAAAATCCCGTCCGAGGTGGCGGGGTTGCCATCGCCCGTAATTTCTTGAACGTTGAAGCCGTTCTGACTGGTCGCGCCCTGATAATCCCCGACAACCACCCCTTCAATGGTACGAACCTGACCATCCGCAGGGCTGGAAGTACCACTGCCTTGAATGGTGTAAATCGGGGTGGCAGGGTCGCCACAGGCATTGGTGGGAGTGCTGGTTGCAGTGGCGGTGGGTTGCGGGGTATTGGTGGGGGTAGAGGTGGGTCCACCAGCGGTCGGCGAGGGTGTGGGGGTTGCCCCATCACAATTGCCATTGCTCCCAATACGAATGTCATCAATCCCGACCCATTCGTCATTGCTGGGCGCGTTGGTGGTCATAATGCGGAGTTCAACATGGGATTGATTGTCCACCGCAGAAGGCAAGGTTACATCTACCGGGGTTACAGGAGTCGCAACGACAATGGTGGCATCCGCAATATATGCCCCCGGAACATTGGTATAATCACCACTGGTTCCAACGCGATAATGAAGCGCAACTTGTTGGTTCGTATCATCCGGTCCGCTTTCAATGTCGCGGACATTGTAACAAACGCGGATATTGCTATGTCCTGTCGTGTTTAGATAAATGACAAGGAAAGGAGCATCCGCCGTACCGGAACCTGCCAATGCGACAACATCATCGGGAATATCAAATTCGGTAACACCCCCCGTTGTAAAGCTGTTGGGGTCGGTTTGATTCGGATTAACATCTATGGGCGTACCACTTCCATCCGCCAGGATAGTTTGAGGGTCGGCTCCGGTAACACCTGTCAGATTGTCGCCCCGATAGCCTTCGATACCCGGAACATTTGCCCAGTTATCAGTCGTGGTAATCAAACCGATATCGCTCCAATCCTGGCTAAAGGGGAGGGTTTGGGGCGTATTATTGAGGGAAGGTGATGCTATCGCGGCGGGGGTACTCACGGCGACAGTCACCGCGATTATTGTGGTTAGTACGGCGAACCAGAATAAGCGAGATGTGAATGTGGTAGTCATAGAACCTCGGTGTAGGGGGTAATAAAGCGACAGAAAAGCGCGGCGTGTGACTTTGCACCGCCGCGTTTCTTTAACAACAAATCATTTAGAAACAGCAAGGGCTGTTATGCAGAGCACTATACCTTCGGTGTGTTAAAGTCTAGTTAAGATTTCTTTTATGCTTTTTAGTCTTTTTGGCAAATCTGAGCCAACAAAAAAAGGGCGTATCGCCTGATGCGATACGCCCTTTCGGTTAGAAATTTAAACCAATCCCAATTTATGGAGCCACGGACCGGGGACTTCTTCGGCAATCCAGCCCAAGGGTCGCGCCCACGCTTCGGGGGTTTTAGGGGTTCGGCTTTCGCGCAACCGGCGTTCAAATGCGCGTTTGTCCATTTTGGTTTTGGCGATGCAATCGGCGGTAAGTTGACCCAGATTCGCCGGAGGAACCGGCAATGCGCCCAGGCGCGCCAGGGTTTCAAACATCTTATCTATATCATTGAGCAGAGGCAGAATCCCCGCCAATGCCTGATAATGGTTGCTGTTGAGCCACAATGCCAGCGAATAGGCGGCAACGGCTTCAGCAGTTTCGCGGTTCTCATGTAACAGTTGCCCCAGCAGAACAAAAGCTTCTAATGCGCCCATGGTCGGGCGATTGCCGCGATCCACATGCAGAAGGATTTCATCCAGACAGGCTTCCGCCGCGCCTTTAATCCCGTTGGTCACCCGTAACAGATGGGCGCGGGCAAGGAGCAAGCCGGAAGGGGGGTCATCCCCCCGTTGGCGCAATTCATACCCTAAATGTTGTAAGGTGACATTATCGGTTAAGTGGGAGCTATATGCCAGTTGCAACGCATACCCACTCCATCCGCGCCAATCCATCCAATAGGGAGTCAATACCTGACGATAGGGTATGTATTGTTCGGGGTTCGCTTCAATTACCACTACGCCGCTATTCACATTGGCATAGGCGAGCTGTTCCACTTCCTCAGCCGTCAGCGACCAAATTGCCAACGGTTCGCCCCCAACCAATTCGGGCGCGAACGCTTGTATCAACAAATCGGTATGCGCTTTTATTTTCAGCCCATTCAGCGTATGCTTGGGTAAGTACGCGGTACGTAAGGGGTAGAGCCGTAGCGGAAAATGGGGAAATAGGTCGGCAACATGGGGATTCTTAATTTTTAAGCGCAATGCAGGAATGTGTCGCGGACCGGCGTTATAAATAGTCCAGTTCATCTGGTCACTGACCCGCCCCGACGGGCGTGTCAATGGCAATGCCGGAAAAGCCGAAAGCGTCATACAGCCTCTCTTCAAGGAAAGTAGAAATGTGGGGGACTAATGGCGGGCGACCTGTAGTACTATTATACTAGTTGATAAGCAAAAAGCAACCCCTTACTCACTCAAGGAGTGTCATGGCGCGGCGCACGGAAAAAGCGAAAGATAAAACAAAAAATTCAACATCAACGGGTCGCCGCGCTATCGCCGCACCGGGGTCTGCCCGCTCTGCCACCTCTGCCTCCAAAAAGGGGGGCGGGATTGGCTGTATGCAGATTTTGTTCGGGTTGGTCATCATTGTGGTATTGAGTGCCGCGCTCTATTACGATTTCATTGAAATCAACCCCCAGACCGGCGAAATTTCGTTTCCGCAAGGGGATACGCCCTCCCAACCGGTTCCGAGTACTTCCACCGGCGATTGGTACGAAATTTATTTTACCCGCCCCGGACCGGATTCCGATTATCCCGAATCAGAAATCATCGCCGCGATGGATGGGGCGCAAGAACGCATCTGGGTAGCAGTCTTTGATTGGGATTTAGAAGGATTAACGGCGGCAATGATTCGCGCCCACCAACGGGGCGTGGATGTACGCCTGATTGTGGATACGGACAACACCGGCTTGCCCGAAATCCGCCAATTGCAACAGGCGCGGGTTGCGGTGCAGGATGATATCGAACGCACGGCTTTTATGCACAATAAGTTTATCGTGATAGACAGCGGGGAGGCATGGTTCGGCTCGCTTAATCTGACCGATAATGATTTGCGCCGGAACAACAACAATTTTATGCGGGTCTTTTCGTTAGAATTGAACGCCAATTTTGCGACCGAATTTGGCGAAATGTGGGAGCAACAATTTGGTCCCCGTTCGCCTGCGAATACGCCCTATCCGTTGCTTTCCTTTGGCACCAGCGAATTGGATGTTTATTTCTCGCCGGAGGATGAACCCCGCGACGAAGTGATACGGGTTCTGAACGGGGCACAGAGCGAAGTGCGTTTTCTGGCGTTCAGTTTTACGGATGAGGCGATTGCCTCGGCAATGATCAATGCCGACAATCGTGGGGTTTCTGTATCCGGTGTGTTTGAAACCTTTCAATCAGACGGAACCGGGAGCCAATACACCCGCCTGCGCCGCAATCGGTTGGATATACGGCGGGACGGGAACGGTGGGGTAATGCACCATAAGGTCATTGTGATTGACCGTCAGATTGTGGTGATGGGGTCCTATAATTTCACGGCTTCCGCCTATCAAAGCAACGATGAAACCTTAGTGATTATTAACGACCCGAATGTCGCGGCTGAATTTTTGGGGGAATACCAACGGGTATGGGCGATTGCCCGATAATTGCCGTTGGCTTTTTGGAATTAGAGGTTACTGCTGTATCTCTTAAAAACTACGGTAATGAAAGTGAGAAAGAAACCGAGTTTCTGCCGTGAAAAACTCGGTTTCGTCCTCCCTGACATTTTTTTCTTCAACAGTAACGCTTACAAAAAAGAGCGGGGCAATGCCCCGCTCTTTTTTAACGTAGTGACTTTATTCTTCCGGAGCGGGTTCGTCGCTCACCATGCCGTTTTGATATGCCCAGATGATCGCTTCTGCCCGCGAACTTATGCCTAATTTTTCATAGATACGGCTGGTATAGTTCCGCACGGTCTGTTCCGCAAGGTGCAATGCCAACGCAATTTGGGCATTGCTTTGCCCCCGTGCGATTTCCTGAAGAATTTCCTGCTCACGGGCAGTTAATTCCGTCAGCGGCGAACTTTCGCTGGCGGGCGTTGAAGGCGGGGACATGAAACTTTGCATGACGGAACGGCTGAACCAGGTTGCCCCTTTTTTCACCGTCCGAATCGCATCTACGATCATCTCCGAGGCTTCGTCTTTTAGCACATAGCCCGCAATCCCGGCGTTAATCAAATTCCGCACATGGGCTTCATCATCATAGGCACTGAGAATCACAATTTTTAGGGAGGGACATTCCTCCTGAAGCATTTTTAGAAGCGTTGCCGGACCCGGACCGGGCATGCTCAAGTCCAACAATACAATATCCGGCTCTAACTGCTTGCAGGAGCCAAGTACCTCATCTCCGGTAGCGGCTTCCCCCACTACTTCAATATCTGATTCAGCCGTTAATGAAAGCCTGACCCCAGTCCGAATTAACGGGTGGTCATCTGCAACGATTACACGAATCGCTTCTGCCATACACTACTCCTCCACTGCACGAGGGATACGCACCAGAATAGTGGCACCATGTCCGGGCGTAGATTCAATATCTAATTGACCGCCCACTAATTCTACCCGTTCTAACATTCCTACCAACCCAAAATGCCCCTTGTGGGCAAGTTGCGTAAATTTCGGCTTTTTCGCAAATCCTTCACCATTATCCCGAATCACCATCATTGTATGGCTGTTACTTTGCTCCAACAAAATGTCCACGTTTTGGGCGGTAGTGTGCCGGATGATATTCCGTATTGCTTCCTGTGCCACTTTAAACAAACAGGTTGCAATGTCAATAGGAATCTCAAGCGGTGTACGGGGCCATTGTTTTTGGATGTGTAACTGCCGCTCGGGATACTGCCGCGACAATTGATTGAGAAACCCATCCAGTGCCGGTACCAAGCCATATTCTTCTAACCCGGCGGGACGCAATTCCCGCAATACGCCGCGCAATTCCCGCACCGTGGCAACGACTTGCGCTTCAAAACGAGCCAGGTTTTGCGCTATTTCGGCTCCGGTTAGAACAGCCCCGTCTTGGCTTTGTTCGGCTTGCCGCCGATGGGTTGCAAGGTCCATTTGCAATGCGATTAATTGTTGAATCACATCATCGTGCAACCCACGTGCGAGTCGGCGTTGTTCGGCTTCGCGGCTGGATGCCAACCGCGCCTTCATCTGTAACAACTCTGCCCGCATTTTGTGTTGTTTCGTGATGTCTGTAAAGAGTTGCAACCAGCCTGCAATTTGTCCTTCGGGACTACGCAATGCCGCTGTAACCAACCGCAACAACACCGGGCTACCATCTTTATGGCGGCAGGTCATTTCAACTTCATCATGGCGACCCTCGCCAGTGATCAAATCGGACTGTGCCAGCCACTGTTCTATCGAATGGCGGGGCAAATGTTTGGGCAGTTGCCCCAGTACTTCTTCCTGCGCCCACCCCAAAATACGCTCGGCGGCATCGCTCCATAATTGCACCCGCCCCTGCGTATCTACCATCATAATCCCTTTAGGGGACGCTTCTACCAACGCCAGCAATAATTTGTAGGTACGTTGCAAGCGGGCGTTGGTTTGCTTGCGGCGGCTAATATCTCGAATTAACCAGCGAAAACCGGTATCTTCTTGAGCCGCATTTTTGATAATACCCAGTTTGATCAGGATCGGACGTGTTCCTGTAATACTCAGGGCAACACTTTCCCACTCTTGAACGAAACTATCCGATTGATAAAGTTGGCGGACTTTGCTGTGCAGAATTGCTTGTTCTTCGGCAGGAAAAAAAGATTCCAAAGAACTGCCCGCTAAATCATTCGGGGACTTCCCCCACAACTGACATGCCGTGTCATTTACATCTACGATCCGCAATTTCATGTCAGTTGTGACATACGCATTGACAATAAATTTTAATAGTGCGTCATATTGATATTGGATTTCCTCGCCACGCTGAAGCCACCGACTTAAGGCAGGTTGATTTTCATTTTGTAAATGATGTTTCAACTCTGCAAGCGCGTTGGCAACATCGGGGGTTAATTCCGATGAGGAAATAGTATCAAGTTGGGACACGAGGGTGGAAAGAACCGTTTCTAGAGGTAGAGAACCCTTGAACTGTTGATTGTCGCTCATAAATACTAAAGTCACGTACTTCTGTGCTTTACGCCAAAAATACATGGGAGATGGTGAAGTTAAGACGACGCAAAAGAATCGTCTACCACGTTTTATGTATTATGAGCTAGTCGTGGGGATTGGCACAACCCACGGGACGCACCATCGGGTGATGATTCGTCGGCTCATAAGAGTATTCCTGTAAAGATTAATACCATGAAAAAGGATGGTGAGAAAGACGGGCAATATATCCAGGTTTGGCTCGTTTTGTATCCGCCTATACCCGTGCTTTACATTAATGATGCAACCCACCATTCTTTTCATAATCAGCCGGCAATTTCGCCTGGGTTTACATACGTAACGGACGGTACACTATAACAAACAGTCCTCTTGTAAATTTACAAAAGGACTGTGAAAGAGATATAGAGCGTTATCTCAAACCATCAGTGATTTCCGCGTATATCCGTTATAGAGTTGCCATAGGCTTCTCATATTCCTACGGGGTCAGGTACTATCGCTTGCGTTCTTCTGCGGCATTAATGCGTTGTTCCGAAGGCGAAGGCTCAAAATTGTGGGCATTTTCTAAATCGTCCGGTCCGGCAGTTTCGCGGGGGCGTTGTCCGCCCGTCACATCTTTCCGCATGTAATCTACATATTGCCCGGACATTTCGCCCGCATCCAGCTCTTCTTCGGTCAAATCATCTTCGTTCAACACTTCCAATTTGTGATAGCGTTGGCGTTGCTCGTCGGTATACGGCGTTGCTTCAGTATGATAACCCTGCCATCCCTGTTCACGCCATTCCCCACCCCGGTTTTTCATATCTACTGCGCCTTGATTGTTGAGAATGGCAACGGCGGCATCCGTATCGGCGGGGTCGCCTGCGGTGTTAACAACCACCAACGCGCCCCCCCGGCGTACCCCTTCCCAATAAACGGCGGCATCTTCTTCAGCCACTCCGGCATCTACCAGAGAGCCAACCAATCCGCCGCTTAATGCGCCTGCCCCTGCGCCGACCAATCCACCTACCAACGGACCGGCAACCAGTGCAGGACCAACACCGGGAATAGTCAACGCGGCAAGCCCTGCCAGAATTCCGAGCGAGCCGCCCAGAATCGCGCCGCCGGTGGCTCCGGCAGTGGTGGCTTCGTCGTGAATTTCCACATCGCCATTATGGGCGATCACGCTGATGTCCCCTTTTTCAAAGCCGGAACCGATAAGGGCTTCCCAGGCTTCATTGGCTTGTTCAAGCGTTTCAAAAAGTCCTACTACTGTTTTCATAACAGCCACTCTCCTTGTTTTATCTCGGGTTGTAGT
This sequence comes from uncultured Ardenticatenales bacterium, assembly GCA_966690745.1. Taxonomy (GTDB): domain Bacteria; phylum Chloroflexota; class Anaerolineae; order Ardenticatenales; family Ardenticatenaceae; genus CBKYSX01. The sequence continues at coordinate 2,139 of CBKYSX010000002.1, read as the reverse complement.
AGGGGTCAGGCGTTTGTCCAACCGCTATCTATACACATGTTGCTCAGAGTATCTGAGGTCGTTACATTATTCGGCTTGAAGGTTGACAAACCGTTCGGCGATTTGGGTCAGCTTGGCATCGGTAGATTTTTCTTCCGCCAATGTCTGGCGCAACACCATTAAATCGTCTTTGTGTTGCATCTGCTCGGCGTAGGTACAAACCGTACCGTATCCGGCGATTTCGTAATGCTCTACCCGTTGTGCCATAGCGATTAATCCGGCATCCCGAACAGCGGGGTCGGCATTCCGCATCTTCACCATTTCTTCGCCTTCTTTGATCAAGCCTTCCATGCCTTTACATTTTTTACCGCCCACTTTTTCGCCATGGGCTTTCATCACTTTTTCAAGGCGTTGGGCATGGTCGCGGGTCTGCGCCAGATGCTCTTCAAAGCCCTGTTTCAAATCAGGGTTGGTGGCGGCTTCCGCCATTTTCGGCAGGGCATCCAGCAATTGGCTTTCGGCACTGTGCAAATCTTGCAGTTGTTCGATATACAAGGCGTGAAGTGATTTGAGTTGCATCGTAGATTGCCTTTCATTGTAATAGTGTGGTTTTGTTCTAACGCCATAGGCGTTGCTTATCCTTTAGTACACCATATTTCACAGCGCACGGATAGAACATTGAATAATCGGTTGCGGGGTAGCTTTGTACTAGGGGAGGTTACGTCTGTTGGGGTTGGAATTTGGTAGGAATTACACAGTCGGCTCTACCGCCGTTCTCTTGAAACAATTTTATATCCTACTACAGCGAGGAGCAGAATGATGATAAAGATGACGGCAAACAACAATGGAAGGGTGACAAACCCGAACCACTGGAAATAGATATAGCAATTTTCACCCGGTAAACATTCAGGGTCAACGCCAAAGAGGGAGGTTTGTTGCACTATGTAGTGATAGAGCGAGAGTACGATGCCTACAAGCGCAACGGGCACGGAATAATATTTCCCTTTGTGCGAGGCGCGCACCAACCCTACCCCGGAAACGATGATCAGAGGGACCAGTGCCATTCGTTGATACCAGAGCAACGGAGAGGGGACATGGTGTAAGACCTCGCTGAGATAAAAACTGATTGCTAATGCCGACAGCGATATACCAAAGGTGAGTAAAGTTGCGGTGCGATGGGTGGAAGCGGAGGTTTCAGTCACTAGATCCTCCTTAAAGCGGCGCATCTCTGCGACACTTTGGTAAGACTCCTGTTTTGATGAAGGTGAATTAATTGTATTTGTCGAAGAAGAATTGCCGTTGGATAAAGCCTTGTTTAGATACAATGTAAAAGCCTGAATCTGCGAAACGCATCAAAGTTACCTCACCCCTAAAGGAACAGTTTTCGGCAGGTTGTAAAGTATAACTACGTGGTGGATCATTGTGTCCTACCTTGATTGCCATCTCTATTTGTATATTTTGACTACAAATGAGTCTATTCCCTTCATACAATCCTGCTTTCACTTGGTAATGTTCCTCATTATTAACAATGATAGGTTGTGAAATTTCCGCTTTTACCTGTATAGATGAAACTGCTTCTACATTTAGTTCTGCGAGTATGCTAGAGGTTTCTACGGGCTTAAAGATCTTAACTATCCACAATCCTTCTATTGGCTTTCTTAAAGTTATGTCTACTCTATAAATCAGATGACTGGCAGTTGTGAAATCGCGTGCCTGTTCCCATAGGTTACGCTTGTCTTGGGGTGTTTCGCTGATAACGAGATTGCCTTCCGGGTTCCAAACTTCTATTCGTGCATTTGGCGTAGTTGCGTATGTCCAAATATGAACTTCAGAAGTTCCACCTATTGGTACCTCTACAATTTCTACATCTGTATTATTTATCCAGTGCCTCCATTCCACAATACGTTGCTTCTGTTGAAACCGAAGATAATTTGCGCCAATCACTACGCAGATTACTGTGATAGTCAGGATAATAGGGAGCATGTATCGCCTCTTCATGAAGTTATCCCCTATACAGACGTGTGGTACTTCACTTACGGAAAAACAATTGCCGCCGCACAGGTCCATACTTGGCAACCACGTAAAAGCCTTGATCACGCAACTCAAGCAATCCGCTTGAGCCTGTAAACAAACAATTGGTATCGGATTGTAACATATGGC
>CBKYSX010000001.1:0-57071 GCA_966690745.1 uncultured Ardenticatenales bacterium | reverse complement strand
AGAGATACTTTAAACAATATCATTTTCTTCACTCTTAATTCTTTACTCCTTCCTCGCAATTCTTTGACCAATGAACTCTATCTGGCACTTAGGGTACGTCCCCCAACAACCGCACACCTATCGGGGCAATGACATTCGGGAGGTGCGGCAATGGTGGGAGATGGACGTACCGGGCGGCATCCACGCCGCCCTGATGAAAAACAACGTTCTGCCCGACCTGTATAAATACGAAAATCTGCCCCGCGCCGAATGGGTCAATCAACAGGATTGGTGGTTGAAACAGGAGATTACCCTGACACGCACCGAAACCGAGCGGATTTTCGTTCGTTTTGATTGTGTAGACTATATTGCCACCGCCTGGCTGGACGACCGCTTGCTGGCGTACCACGAATGCGCGTTTTCGGCATGGGAAATCGAACTTACCGATTATGTCCCCGCCGATGGTGAACCCCACACCTATCGCCTCGCGCTGAGATTGACAGGCTTTAATGCCTTCCCCGTGCCCCTATGGACACGCCTTGAACAGGCACTGATTCAGCCGACCCGTTTCATCCACAGAGGCAGAGCGGGAATTAGTCCCTATCATCCTCGTTTGCGTCTACTTCGTCCGCCGATGCAAGCCGGGTGGGATTTTGCCCCCGAACTACCGATTCTGGGGGTATGGGAAGCCCCCACGGTTTACACCACCGGCAATGTGCGGATTGTGCATATGGATGTGGGCAAATGGCGGTTCAGTACCAAAACGGGCAAAGCCACCACCACCTGTACCCTGGTGGTAGATGCCCTTGAAGCCACTGGTACGCCGCTCACGCTTGCATGGCAACCGATGAACTTTGAAGGAACCGATGGGTTGGCAACCTACAACCTGACCATTCCAAAGGGAACCAGCCGCCACCATCTGCACCTGACCGTGCCGGATGCGGAACGCTGGCATCCCTGGGATCAGGGCGCACCCAACCTCTATCGCTTCACGATTTCGATTCCCCATAGCCACACTATTACCCTGCGTTTCGGGATTCGTACCGCCACCTGGCAACGCTACCGGATGACGGTAAATGAACAGCCCTTTTTTGCGCGGGGGGTGAACTGGGTTCCGGTAGATATATTGGGCGCGACCAGTGAAGCCGACCACGAACGGTATCGCACTCTTCTGACCTATGCCCGCGAACAGAACGTGAATTTTATCCGGGTCTGGGGCGGGGGCGGACGGGAACGGCGAATTTTTTATGAACTATGCGACGAATTGGGCTTGCTCATCTGGCAAGAGATGCCCTTTGCCTGTGCTTTCTTAGACCATTACCCCCGTGACGAGGAATTTTTGGCGTTGGCGGAACAGGAGGCACGGGGGATTGTGCGTGCGCTTGAACCTCATCCTTCGGTTGCAGTGTGGTGTGCCGGGAATGAATTTTCCCTACAACGCAACCGCCCGCTAGTGAGCCGACTTGCCGCGATGGTACAGAAAGAGGATGATCGCCCCTTCCTGCCCCCTTCACCATCGGGGATTGACCATCACCAGTGGCAGGTGTGGCACGGGTACGCGCCCCTGCACCATTTAGACGAACAAACCGCGCTCTTTTTAAGCGAGGTAGGATTACAGGCATTGCCCAATCAAAGTACGTTGGACAAGATTCTGGTAACGGAAAAACATTTTCCCCCCAATCCGGCATGGGAAGAAATTCACGGCGAAATTTCGAAACTGCGTGCTTATCTGCCCGACCACGCTCACGACTCCATCGAAGCCTTTATTGATGCCAGTCAGGAGGCACAGGCACGGGGGATGCAATTGGCGATTGAAAATATGCGCCGCCGTAAAGGGCAAGGAGCGGGGGGTATTACCCTATGGCAATGGAACGAACCGTACCCGGCGATTTCGTGGGCGTTGGTAGATTTTTTTGGCGAATCCAAAGCCGCCGCCCATCACTTGAAGGAATGGTATAACCCCACCGCCTTGCTGTTGGAATTTGACCGTAAAAAGGCGTATAAGGCGGGGGATGAGATCGAAGCCGTGTTGTGGGCAGTAAACGACCACGCCTTCCCTCTACAGAATTGCACCGCCACCATCCGACAGGGCAATGAAATCATTCATGCCCAACCCTTCCATTTGCCGCCCTATGCCGCCATACCATTGACGCGAATTACCTTCCGCTTGCCCACTGAGAAATTGATTGAATTGGACCTGCACCATCAGGAACAGCGAATCGCCCACAACAGCTATCCCCTGGTCCTGCCCCCCCCAGACCACACACCTTTTTTCCACCATCTCTATCGGATGGTGGCATCGTGGGTGATGGAACGATAAAAGAAGCCCCTCTTATCAGGAATGATGAGAGCGGTCTTATATTTCTTTAGGACACCGTTTATAAAAATTCAGAAAAGATCAATGGAAATCGGGATACTAAAAGGGCGGTTTCACTCCCCATGGGAACTGTAGAAGCAAAGCGACTGATGAGCACAATATCCGGCTCATCCGCTCTACCCGTAAGGATGTTCCGATGCCCTTCTTCCCCCCATTTCCCCGTTTGCGTTCCGTTGCCACTTTTTCGGTTGTACTATTGATGATGGTCACTATGTACAACGGAGTTGTACCCCCGCCCCCTGCGGGTATTGTCCGTCGGCTGGCTCCGCCCCGTCCGGGGTTGGCAACACTTGCCGCCCCGATGCGAATCGGGCTGTTCGTCAATGATTTTTTGCTGACTCAGCAGAACCGCCCGATTGAAAACAACCGCATCGAGCGGGATTTTAATTCGATTACAGTAAATGGATTTTTTGGCAATATTCACCCTTGCCCGCCGCAACTGCTGGTGGATTCCCGTTTGGAGAGCTATAACCTCACCATCCACGATGCCGCCCGCTGGATGAAAAGGTGCGAACCCTATTTGGACTATCGTGACCCTTCTGCGGTAGCGTGGGAAACCTACGAACAAGAAATTGAATGGAATTGGCAGTATACGGAAGCCGCGATTGAATGGGCGCACCAACGGGGAATTGTCGTTCATTTCCAAACCCTGTTCTGGGACCACCCTGCCGGTTCGGTACTGCCGGAATGGTTACAATCGGACACCCTCGCCTTTGAGGCTTTAACCGATACGCAGGAGATTGAGGCATTGGCAGAGGCGTTTGTGTTGACGATGGAAGACCATGCCAATGGCGTGGCTCAATATTTATGTCAAACGCCGGAACTTGCCGGGGCTGTCTATGTGTATGATGTGGTTAATGAGGTGACGAATGATGATGGAAGCATCCGCACATGGAAGTTTGACCCCGTAGCCAACCCCCATCCGTACAATTGGGCATTGGTGAATGAATGGCGGAAAAACGACCCGCTTTATACGGGTCCCGATGAGGCTTACTACATTTATAAAGCGTTTGAGGTAGCCGACCGTGCGATTAGTAGCCATTGCGAAACCCAATCGCCCCGACCGGAATTGCTGTTTAATGATAAGTTTCCTGTGAACGCGATATGGGACGGAAGCGGTGACAACCCCAATCGCTGGGCGCAAGGGGCATACGAGACTATTACCGCCATCAATGGGATTGAACCGGGGTTGATTGATGCAGTAGGGATTCAGGCACACCTGATTTTGCAACCTACGGCACAGGTTCCAGTCAACCCTGTTACAGGATTACGCTCGATTCTGGAAGCGTTTGCGGATGCAGGTATCTCCGCGCATATCACAGAATTAGATGTAGCGATCCGGCAAGCGGATTACCACAGCTTTTTTGATTACCGCGAGGTGGCAGATTATTTTCCGCAACAAGCCCTTGTTTATCGAGAAGTTGCCCACGCCTGCCTGTATGCCGACGACACCTATCAGCACTATGCGCCCCTCTGTAAAGGGATAAGTACATGGGGATTGTATGACCGTACTTCATGGTTAGATTGTTACCATCCCTTGCTCTTTAATGAAGGCGAGCCTCTGCCGCCTCTTCCCACCAATCACTTCTGCCCCCAACCACCCCAACCGGAATTGATGGGCAACCACCCTGCGCCCACCCCGACAGCATGGTCGCCGCCGACCATCCCGACCTCGCTAGTTCCAAAAATGGCGTATCACTTGCTGTATAAGGAACTCGAAACCATCCCTACGCCCTAATAGGCACTCTGCCTTGTCGCTTCCTCCGATTCCTGTACTATGCAGGAACGGCAATTAAGAAGTTGATATTCTGTGCCGTTTTCCCATTTCGCGTTGTTCCAACGGCGGGCGGGTCAACGGGTTCATATTGGATGGCGTTGCATGCCCTAACCCGCCCCTACTACTCACTCATATCAAGGACGATAGCCCCATGCTCAAGCTCTACAACGCGTTGACGGAATCAGTTGACCCCTTTACCCCGTTGAGCGATACCGTTACGATTTATGTCTGTGGGATTACCCCGTATGACACAACCCACCTCGGTCATGCGTTTACGTATGTCGTATTCGATACCCTGATTCGCTATTTGGAAAGCACCGGCAGAACGGTGCGCTATGTGCAGAATGTAACGGATATTGACGATGATATTTTGCGGAAAGCGAAAGAGAAAGAGATGGATTGGCGCGACTTAGGGGAACAGGAGACTGAAAAGTTTTTGGATGATTTACGCGCCTTAAACGTGCGAATGCCCGATGTATATGCCAAAGCCACTGAAGAAACCGCCAAGATGATTGAAATCATCAGCGACTTGCTGGCAAAAGGGTATGCGTATGAGAAGAATGGGAGCGTCTATTTTCGGATTGCGAGTGACAAAGAATTCGGCAAATTGAGCCGCTACGATTACGCCACCATGCTGAAAATCGCCAATGAACGGGGCAATTACCCCGACGACTCGAACAAACAGGACCCGTTGGATTTTGTCCTGTGGCAGGCGGCGCAACCGGGCGAACCGACATGGGCAAGCCCGTGGGGGGATGGTCGCCCCGGCTGGCATATCGAATGTAGTGCGATGAGTTTGCGCTATCTGGGGGAGCAGATTGATATTCACGGCGGTGGTGCAGATTTGCTGTTCCCCCATCATGAATGTGAAATCGCGCAGAGCGAGAAATTTACGGGGCAGGAGCCGTTTGTGCGCTTCTGGATGCACACCGCGATGGTGCGGATGGACGGGGAAAAAATGTCGAAAAGTTTGGGTAACATGGTCTTTATTCAAGACCTGCGCCAACGCTATCACGCCGACGACATCCGTACCTATCTGTTAAGCCACCATTACCGTACTGCCTTTGAATGGAGCGATAGCGAGATGGATGCCGCCGCGCAACGGGCTAATCGCTGGCGTGAGGCACTCGCAACCACAAGCGGTAACGGACCCTCCCTCGGCATTACCTACCCCACCGATGCCTTCCATACCTTTGTGCAAAACGACCTTGATACCCCTAACGCGCTTATGACCCTTGATACCATCGCCGCTACAATTCTGCTTCATGCACCCATGGGATTTAACATGAGCGAGGCGCAGGAAACGTTACGGACGTTGGGAGGGATGCTGGGAATGACGATGAAGTAAGAAGTAATAGAAAGCCCTATTCTATAAACATAGAACAGCCCCTTGACGCTAAGCGTTGGGGCTGTCTTTTTTTGGGTGCATTTTTTGGTGTATAAGGTATTACCAGACGTTTTGGGGACGAAAGCCGCGCCCGGGATACCGCCCCATGTCGTTAGCAAGCGCAGGAATGGCTTTGCCAATCGTGGCGTTGGTCGGGGGCGGCGTGGGTATAGGTGGATTTTCCACCTTGAGGTCAGAGTGTATCAGGATGGGCGTTGTTTTTTGACCATAGCGTCGTTGCTGGTGATCAACCATTCTGAATCTCCTTCTTTTGTGTTGATGGGTTTGTTGTGGAGAGGGGCAATCGAGAATTGCCTTGGGATATTATGGTAGCAAAAAACGGAGGGCGGGGGTAGACATTTCCATACTGTTAAGGGATGTACATTTGTCCTAAAGTTCCGGCTAAGAACAACGGGCGACTACAAGGGTACGCCTCTACAAGCATAGACACTTCCGGCATCGGTTATCAACTCCTTAACAATTGAAATTTCACAAATGTGAAATTTCAATATACTGAGGGGATGAGCACTTATTCTACTTCTTATGCCGACCGTTTGCCTGTGATCGTATCCATCCATGTTCCGGGCGTTGCCGCCACCGAACAACCCTTTCTCTATTCCACCCAAACCTATGTTCCCGGCATGATGTCGCTCTGTGAGGCGGAAGCAATGCTGAAACAAACGGTACGCGACGGGGCGATTGCCCACCTCATGGAAACCATGGGGTTGGACGAAGCACAAGCCGTTGCAACCATCTGCCCCGATGCTGTTAAAGTCGAATTTGCGTCCTTATAAAAGGATACCTTATCCAACAAAGGTTTCTCCTAACCCCTGAAAAGCCAGCCATTGCGCTGGCTTTTCTTATTGGTGTGACTTACAAAATGATACCATTCTATTAATGAAAGGTCCCTTCGGAAATGAGGACACACTACATTACACCCCTGTCATATCTGATATAGATAAAGTCATATCATTTTATTCTTTTTTTGTTTTAATGATAAAATCATAAAAAGGGGGAATTAGAATAATCGCTGTTTCTGGATAAGGAGGTTGTATGATCAGGAATTGGATAAGTCGCGGGTTGGTTGCGGTGTGGTTTATCGGGATGGTGGCAGTATCGATTTGGAACGGAGATGGCGTGGTGGCACAAAGAAGCGGACCCCAAAGCGTTCATCTTCCTTTGCTTTATCACGCCTATGACCCCACATTACGAGATTATATTGGGTTGGTCAGTGTTGAAATTGATGACACTACGGCAGATTTATACACAATACGGGCTGATGATAGTAACTGGAAGTTGTTGGTAGATAATGTATATCCATCTCCCTATAGTTGGTCATGGTCGCCGGATGGGAAGGCACTGGTCTATATTGACGGGCTTGGGAGTGAAGATACATCCCTCGTGCTTATACCGCTAAATACAGGCGAACCACAAACGATCTACGAAGGGGATGTTACCGATTCTTTTTATTGGTCGCCGGACAGCCGCTATCTATCATTTTCTACCGAAACCGAGGGACGGTCCATTCATATCTATGATACGGTGGAAGATAGAATGTATGGGATTCCGGTACAGTCTACTTATCCGGTTGCTATTCATCACGCCATTTGGTCATCGGATAGTCAGACGATGGCGTGGTGGTATTACGTGAACTCCCAAGGCGTGCTTCAGGTCGGTGTATGGAATAACGTGGACTTAGAAACCCACTTTATTTATACAGGGGACGGTGAACGCACATTGTATTGGTCGCCCGATGGCAACCGATTGATGTTTACAGCCAACAGTTTGACCGAGGGATATGGCATTTATGGTAGCGACAAAAAGGGCACCCCGGCTACCATGCTTATCCCTGACTATTCAATGCAGGGGTGGGTCAATGGGGGGACGCACCTATTGATTCGACAGGCAAATGCCTATTTTCTCGCAGAACCGGATGGAGCGAACCCAACCTTTTTCCGTTCCTGGTCCAGCCGTAATCCGGTCGTCTCGGTTTCGCCCGGAGGTGAGTATGTCATATTTACAGATCATGGCGAGGTTCCGCAAGATTCAATTTTGCAAGCAACGGATAGCCTCATCCCCGCCGCTCAATTTCGATGTCGGGGGATTTATTTAAGGTGGCAGACAGGAGGGAACCGCTTTGCGTGTGATTCGAATGACTCTATTACGGATGGCTATCAAATCACGATTGGCGACACAACCTTGAATCCACCCGAATTGACAACATTACCCCAACATAACAAGCCACACTTCCTCAACGACACTACCAGCTACCTCGTAACGCAGAAGACTACTACAGGGTATCCTGCCAACCCGATAGGAACAGAATTTTACAACCTCCTTACAGGCGTTTTTAAACAAATTCAGTTGCCTGATTACGAACGGATTCGCATATGGGAATGGCGATATATGCCGTAGGTGTAGGTATATTTGGAGAATAAAAAAATGCTGTTCAGATATCTACCCCCGATGCAGGGGAGATAGGAATCTATTAGGCGTATAGCGGGGATGACATGCCCCGGAGCGACATTGCGCGGGGCATCGGCTTGCCGGAGTACTAGCATGTGAATGTGAAGATTGTGTTCCACTATCAGGAACAGTTCCCCGCGCCACCGTGCAAATTAATCGCGTGCAGGCAAATGTAGTTACCCGTCCTACAGAAATAAATATTCGGGTCGCACTCTACAACACTTGACATCCCTTAAGTGTTGTAGAGCGTTCTTATATCCCTAGCCCTTGCGCTTGATACTTAAAAAATAGACGAACCTCCGCATTATGGGCATCAACCTCTTTCTCTACCCATCCGGTGTGAGTCTTTAGTGTCTCCAGCGCAAGCGCGGTAAGGACCTGCTGTTGGCTATCATTCGGATGGAACCTCACGTTGGTGGCTTCAAAAACAGCAAAAATATAGTCACGGTCCATACGAAATTCAACTTCTGTGAGGTCAGAGGCACCGCGATGGTTACAGGTGGTCGGGTCGAGCGGATACGTCAAGAGGTCGGAATTGCCGCGCAAAACCGGAACGGAAATTTCAAAACAGTAATGAGGTTCTTCAGCCAACGGCTCCACCAACAATTCCTCAAACTGTAGAACCGGTGCCATCTTCAGACAGTCTTGGATCAAAGCCAATCTTTTGATAAATGAGCCTGTTTCTTTGAGTTTCGTCTTGCAGACAAGGCGGCAGGAGCGCAAGTACCCACCAAGAAAGTGGGTAGCTTCCGTAACAGGATCAGATTCAATATAAGCCATGGTAGTACTCCGAGGCACTACGGGTATGACGTAAAGTGTGGATAGGGGGTTAAAGAGGCGGGGGATGAGGTACAGCAATTTGGGGGTACTACAACTCTACCCAAACGGGTTTAGTATTTCAAATCTTGACTTCTTGGCTCGAATCGCGCGACGCACGTTTAAGAAGATCGCGATAGTGCATCAATGCCCCACACCCCATGTCACGGTGAAGCGGTATGCTTGGGTAATTCGGCGGAGGACGGGGTTAATTAAGTAGGTTTCGTCGCGACGTTTCACCCCGGCACCAGGTAACTTGTGGCGTTCGGGTAGAAGCCTCGTTGGTATAACGAGTCATTGGGGTCATTTTAGGTTCAAGGAGGAAAAATAAATAAGCCTGCCAGTAAAAGGCACAAAAAAAAGCCGTACAGTGGTTATATACTGTACGGCTAACTACGGAGGCGACGGGGATCGAACCCGCGATCTTCGGCTTGACAGGCCGATATGTTAACCGCTACACCACGCCTCCTTGTTCTCTTGTTCGAGCGAGAACAGAAAGGATTATATCGGGAAAGTGGGGGTTGTCAAATTTTATTTTGGGGTAAACGGCAATCCCGCGATGGGGAGAGGGACATCGTGGATGGGGTTGGTTCAGTCGGTTTCGTACTTTCGGGATACCCCCTGCACTACCGAAAGCAACCTTTAAAGGCAAAAAAGAACCCGGCTTTTCTCATCGGAAAGCCGGGTTAGGTATGTTGGTAAGCGAGTTTATTGGAGGATGGAGCCGCCGCTAAAGAGGCGTTGCACATCAAAGAAGCTGATGAACGCCATCAGGCTGAGCAGGAGGAGCATCCCCGTCAGGTGGACCAACCCTTCCCGTTCCGGGCTGATTTTTTTGCCGCCACGCACCGCTTCTAAGATAACGAACATCAGCCGTCCCCCATCTAGTGCAGGAATCGGGAGCATGTTCATAATCGCAAGGTTGAGGGAAAGGATGGCGGCGAGGTTAATCAGGTTGGGTAAGCCGGTACGTGCCACTTCCCCCGTCACCTGCATAATCCCGACCGGACCCGCAATTGCCGCACCTTCGGTGTTGCCTTGAATCGCGTTGCGGAGCAGACCCGTCAGGTCACGTACCATCGTTGCGAGCCAGAATTGGGTCTGTTCCACCCCGAATTGCACTGCCTGAATCGGGTTGTAGTAGACTATTTCCCGTTGGTCGGTAATGCTTACCCCGATTTTGACCTGCCCCGATTCTTCTTCGTAGATTTGCGGGGTCACGCTAACGGCTACCATTTCCCCGTTGCGGTCTACATCCAAAACCAATTCGCGCCCTTCAAATTGTTGCACAAGGGCAATCAGGAAATCGCGGCTGGTGACGCGCTGGTTCCCTGCAAAAAGGATTTCATCCCCGGCTTGCAATCCTGCCTGTGCGGCGGGGCTGTCGGCTTCAATCCCGACCACTTCAACCCGTCCGGTCAGGTCGCCATCGGGAACGCCCATCATGGCAATAGCGGCGAAAAGGAAGATGGGCAATATCACGTTCATTGCCGACCCCGCTACCAGCACGGCGGCGCGAACGGTACGGCTTTTGGAGGCAAAACTGCGCGGGTCACTACCATCTTCGCCGTTTTCACCCACCATGCGAACAAAGCCCCCTAATGGGAGCCAGTTCAGGGTGTATTCGGTTTCACCCTTCTTAAATAAGGTCAGCGCGCGGGGAGGGTAGCCAAAGCCAAATTCTTCAACGCGAATCCCCGCCCACTTTGCCACCGCAAAGTGTCCTAATTCATGGACAAAGACCAGCAAGCCCAGTACCGCGATAAAGGCAATCACGGTGATTCCGGCGTTGCTGAACATATCGAATAATCCTGCCATCGTCAGTCCTTCGTAACTACGTGTGTATACCCCGTTGTATTTTTTGATAGGGGTGAGGTATTCCGTAAAACGGTTAGAATGTTAAGTATACTCAGGAATAGTGATTTCTTAAAGGGGTGTATCTATAAATCAAATAATAACCCCTACCCGCATTTCTCGTTTCCCATTTCTCATGCCCTCCCTACCCCATATCGTTCGATGGTGGAAAGTGCGGATGAGTGAGAAATGGGAAGGATTAAGTTTTGGAGATAATCGTGCCACCGGGAAGGGAGGGATTTAACAAGAGCCGTTCTAACAATCCTTCTGTTTCGCCGTTGAAGATTCGCGCCTCTAAGCCATCTACCGCTTCTACCAGGTCAAGGGTTTCGCGTACTTTGGCAAGCATTCCGCCTGTTACATCTGTGCCATGCGAACCACCCAGCCCGGCTTGAATATCCAGCCAGTTGTGGGGGGCAATTTCATGAATGAGGGGCGGGTTGGGCAACCCTTCGCCGGGGGCATATTCAAAAACCCCGTCTACGATGCCCGCCAGTAACAATCGTTGGGGCTTCATGGTTCGCGCCAGACTATCAAACACCATTTCGGTGCTGGCAATCCCGGTTACACCATGGTCGCCAATCGCCACATCGCCAAAGAGCAGGGGCATCGCGCCATAGTCCAGCAGGCGATAGAGATGGTCAACGGCGAAGGCGCGGTAGTGACCCGCTTCTAAAGTGCCGGTTGCGCCGGGAGCCACGGAAAAAACGGGCAATCCGGCATTCACAAGTTCTTCCCGCACGATTTGATTGAGCTCGCTTGCCGCGTTCCCCACCTGCGCCAACGCTAACGGGGAGGGGTGTCCTGTTTTGCGGTCATACCCGCTTTCCCGCGCCGCAACATGCCCGAAAGAGCCGCTTCCATGCCCCAGCACGATTCGTAGGGCAGGATCGGCATGACGCGCCGCCGCGATTTCATGCCCTAACCGTGCAATCACATCACGGCGGGCATGGAAGCGTCGGGTTTTATCGGTAATCAGGGAACCACCGAGTTTAATAAAGATAAGATGGGTCATTGACCAAAACTCCTGACAAATATCAGGCGGGGTCGTTATTGAAAAGTACCCACCCTCTACTATAATAGTACACCATGAACCGACGAATCATACTCCTTGCTGTAGTCTTTGCCCTAATGTTGGCACTGCCTGTTTCTGCCCGTGCCCAGGCACCTGATTTAACCGTGAATGATGTGGCAGAAGATTTGTATTGCCCCTTGTGCGCCGGATTGACCGTAGATGTCTGCGAATTGGAAGTATGCGATGATATGAAAGAGGTCATCGCGCAGAAAATCGCGGCGGGTGAAAGCGAGAAGGCAATTCAGGCATACTTTATTGAACAGTACGGGCAAAAGGTGGTGGCAAAGCCTTCTACTTCCGGCTTTGATCTGATCGCATGGATATTACCCTTTGTAGCGGTGGGGATAGGGGTGATTGGTTTGACCCTTTGGCTTCGTAATCGTCCATCCCCCCAGCCACAACCCATTCCAGTTCGCCCGACAGATTCAACCGAAGACCCCTATTCCGCGCAACTCGAACGGGAATTGCGCCGTTTGGAAGAGTAACTTATGGCGACAACAACCCTTGATGACCGTGCTGTGTCCCCTGTGCGCCGCCCCTGGTGGATTGTCCCCGCGCTGGTAGGGGCATTCGTCGTGATTGGCATTTTAATGGTGGGGATGCTTAACCGTGACCGCGCTCAAGTGCTGGATGGACCTGCCCCCGATTTTACGTTGACCACTTTTGATGGCGAGGAAGTGACCCTGAGCGAGTTGCGCGGCAAGCCTGTCATTATCAACTTCTGGGCTTCGTGGTGCGTGGAATGTGACAAGGAAATGACCTTGCTGGAACAAACCCACCAAAAATATGAGGGCGAGGTCATTATGTTGGGCATCGCCTATTCTGATGTGGAGCCGAAAGCCCGCGAGTACCTTGCCCAATATGGCATTACGTACACCGCAGGGCAAGACCTCGGCAGTCGTATTTCCGATGCCTACCGCATTAAGGGGGTTCCCGAAACCTTCTTTATTGACCGTGAGGGTAATGTCCACTACCTGAAAATCGGTCCCATCGAACAACCCGAATTGGAAGCAGTGATCCGGCAGTTGTTAGCCGAATAGGAGTGATCAGTGGTTAGTGAAAAGTGATAAGTGAACGACAGAGATTGCTGCTCTGAAAATTTTCCCGACATTGTCGTTTGTCATTTACTTATCACTGACCACTTTTCACTTATCACTAATTTTGGACTTCCCCTTGTAAGAGGACGAACTCTGTGCCGCCACCCGTATGGGAGTGGAAGGCGAGCACGGCACGTTCATTGTCGCGGTGATAGCGGCGCACAAAGCCCCCATTCCCAAATTCCAGCACATCTACCAACCCCCACCCCAATTGATACATAGCCGTCTCGTAGTCGTCCATCGTGTCTATAAGCTCCGAGTCGCGGATGAAGTAGCCCGATTGTGGATTCCGCACCGTTTCGCGGTGAATCAGCCCGATGGTATGAAGCGCGGCACCGACCTGCGTGTTGGTCGCGGCTTGGCTTCCTTCCAACAGGGGCAAGTTCTCAAACATCGCCCCCTGATATTGCCCGGTATTGGTTCCGGCGGGCGCACCACAACCGATGAGGAAGAGAGAAAGTCCCAATAAAAGTAAAATTGTCTTTTGCATGGATAAATCGTTATTCCGTAGTGCGTATTGCATATTGCGTAAACGACAAGGGCAACAGAGGTCGTTAGTCGTTTATGCAATATGCAGTCGTTCGTTCTATCGTCGCTGGCGCAGGAAGCGTAAAATCTCCTGCTCAAAGGCATCGCGCCGCCATCCTTCCGTGCCCATAAAGTGGGTGGCATTGGGCACCACCCATAGGGCAGAATTGGGAATAGTACGGTACATATCCACCATATCTTCTAAGGGGACGACATTATCCCGATCCCCGGTAATGAGCAGGGTCGGGTGCTGAATCGTCGCCAAATCCCCCAGATCGTGGGCGTGGTGGGTGGTCGCAGGGTCAAATGCCGCCGCCACTTTCTGAGTCACCTGCACCCACGCCTCTTCGCCCCCCTGTGGCAGATGTTGTTCACGCATCCAGCCATCCAGCCGCCACTGCCGCCATGTTTCCGGCTCCGCCATCCGTAATACCCCTTCATGAACAGCGGCAGAACTGCGATAACTGGTACGGAAGATAATCAACTTGTCTATCCGTTGCGGCGTGGTCAGTGCCAGCCACAGGGCAGTTGCACCCCCCATCGAAGATCCAATAATATGTGCCTTCTCAATATTCAGGTGATTCATCACTGCCAGCACCGATTCCGCCATAGCGTTGATCGAAAAGGATGGCACATTCGGGCTGGCTCCGTGTGCCAGGGCGGAAGGAATCACCAGATAAAAATGTTGGGACCATGTAGGGATAAAAGCATCCCATTCATGTTTGGTCATACCACCTGCGTGTAATAGCAAAAACGGCGGCTTGGATGGGTCGCCGTGGGTATCGTAATCAAGCAGGGGTTGGTTCATGGGATTGCTGTGGTTTGCCCTACCACACATTGCCATTCGTCGCCATTGCGCCGGTAGACAAAAAGAGAGCGGAAGGAGGCAACAAAGGGGTCTCCGGCAAATTCTGCGACATCATGGATGCGACAACGCAGGACCCCTACCGTGTCATATATCTGAATATGTACATCTTCCATCGTTTGGGAAGTCCATTGAGCATCAGGGGAAATTACATAGTCCTCAATATACCCGGTTTTGGTTAACACCTCACCGCCGGAATTGATATAGACAAACTCATCTGCCAGAATGCGGCGCATCGTGTCAGCGTCTTTGCGAACCAATGCCTCGGAACGGGCACGGGCAACTTGTAGCAGGGCTTGGGATAATAGATCGTCCATATCAGGGTAATCCTAAAATGCCGCGCAAAGGTCCGGTGGGTAAATTCGGGGTTCTAGTACGCACTGGTCCACCTATCTCTTGATTTTTGTGGTACAGACGAACATGGGTATCTGCCCCAGCCCAAAAGAAAATATCGGCATCGGTAACAACAATTTCAGGTGGATTGGGCGCACCTTCAATCACGATTGTGAATTGTTGCCCTGAAGCCATCTCGTAATACTCACCCCACGGTTCCAGATGGAATGTTACCTCATGCTCTTTTGCATTGGTGATGAGCAACATCACGGTTTCGTCCTGATTTTGTTCCATAGATTTTGTGAAAGCGAACGAAGAAATGAGAAACGAGAAAATGGCTGACTTGAGGTTTCTCGTTTTTCCGCTCTTAGCGTCACTCTGTTTCTACTGTTGTCCGAATAAAACCATCTGCCACGCCCTTATCAATAATGGCTTCGGTGTGCGCCCAAATGGGTTGGGAATATGCCTGAATCGGTTGCATCCGTTTAACGACCATCTCCCGCGTTACGTTATACGCCACCCACGAACCGCCATCATCACAATTGGCATTCTGAAGCAGAGGACCAAGACGGTCTACCAGAAGTGCAAAATGGGCTTCGGGGGTTTCCTGCGCTTCAAATTCATGCCAGAGTGCCATCAATTCTTGGCATTGGTCGGGCGGTAAAAGTCCGAACAAGCGATCCGCCGCGATTTGTTCGCGGTCGAATTTGTCATCATGTCCCGTTGCTCCAAAAGCGGGGGTATCGCCCGCGTCAATTTCGATAATATCGTGTACCAATAACAATTTGATGACGTGGGTGACATCTACCGGGGTATCGGCATGTTCCGCCAACAGTATTGCCATCACTGCCAGATGCCAGGAATGTTCCGCGCTGTTTTCGGGGCGGGATTTATCAGTCAGGGTGGTCGCCCGCAGTATTGATTTGAGTTTGTCTATTTCAACGATAAATGCCAGTTGCGCCGCCAATCGTTCGGTGGTCATATTCTATTGCTCCTTATCGTCCTAACCTTAGCGCAATTGGGCAGAGCGCAAAAAAAGTGTATGGTAAAGTAGGCTCACCTGTTTCATCAGATTGTTACCCTCATGATTACCCCTCACCCTGTTCTACAAACGATGGCTTCTTTCATCGAAAGTTGGAAGCAATACGCGGACCGCCGCGCCATTTTCCTAACCTGTTATTCGATGATGACGGACAATATGATACAGGCGTTGGAAGCGGGTGAATTTGAGGACCAGGTATGGGTAGAGGCGTTGGTGCATCGGTTTGCCGATTATTATTTTGAAGCCCTCCATGCCTATGATACGGGTGTGGTTGCCCCTGCCTCCGTATGGAATTACACCTTTGAAGCGGCACGAACCTCGGAATTGCATGTCATACAAGATTTATTGCTGGGGGTCAACGCCCATATCTGTTATGACCTTGTTTTTGTGCTGGTAGAACAATTACCGGATTGGTCTACGCTTACAGAAGCCGAACAAGCCATAAGGTATCGGGATCATTGTCACGTTAATGAAATTATTTTTCGTACCACTCATCAGGTACAAGAGGAGGTTGTGAAACCGTATGACCCTATGCTGGGAACGGTAGATGTATGGATGGGCGCGGTGGATGAATGGATACTTCATCAACTTATTGTGAAGTGGCGGGATGAGGTATGGCAGTTTGCAACGCGGCTGTTGTGTTGCGCTACGAAGCAGGAAATCGAAGCCGTGCAGGAGATGGTAGAACAGCGAACCCTACAACGCGCCGCCGCCATCGCCGGGGCGCAGGGCTTACGCGGACTGAGCGCAATTTTTTGAGTGAATTTGCTTGACTTTTTACCGCCATTTGTTATAATCCTACCACTCTGCGGGTATAGTTCAGTGGTAGAACGCTAGCTTCCCAAGCTGGATGTCAGGAGTTCGAGTCTCCTTACCCGCTCTTTTCCCAAAAGCCACATTGCGTGGCTTTTTGTATTTATTCACAAGTTGGGGTATATCTGCCATGCTTTCAGTAATGGCAGATATACCCCAAAACCCCGGTAAGATGGCAATTCGCAAAGTTTACAAACTCCCGAAATACGAAAAATTCCTGCGGAAAAAGAGTGCGCCCGTTAAAAAAGTGACCAAAGAGGTGCGCCGGTTGGTGCATGATTTGGTAGATACACTGGACACGATGGATGGGGTCGGGCTTGCCGCGCCCCAAATCGGGGTGCATTCCCGCGTGGCGTTAGTGGTGGTTGGCACCAAAAACGGGGAAAAGCCGGAGGATGAAGAGGAAGAATTGGGGGAGATTATTCCTTTGATTGACCCCGAAATCCTTGAAGCCAGCCCCGATTTGGAGCGGAGCTACGATGGCTGTCTTTCCATTCCGGGTTTACAGGGCTATACATGGCGACCCACCTTCTTGCGGGTGCGGGCGTTGGATATGGAAGGCAACAAAGTTGAGTATTATTTTGAAGGCTTTGATGCCCGCGTTGCCGCCCACGAAATAGATCACCTTGACGGGATTTTGTATTTTGATCGGCTTAAAACCCTAGCCGACCTTTACTATCTGGTTCCTGACCCGGAAGATGATGAAAAAGTGAAATTCCTGCCCTATCTGGAAGTTCACCCCGAATTTCAGGCGACCCCCCACCCCATGCCGGGGATTCCGACCACCGGGGTAAAAACGATTGCGGACGAATGATAGATGCCCCATATTGCTATTTACTATCTCGATTCTGAAATAGAGATACTTCTTCATCGGCTTAATGAAGATGAAGAAATAGCATGGATTGTTGCCGATGGAGTCGGAAGATGGAAAGCGCAAAAACATATTGCTACGCTTGAGGCGCGGCAATATGGATTGTGGCATATCCCCAGCGGACCGCTTCCGTTGGATTGGGAAAAATCGTCTTTGTTCGTCAGTACATTTGTAGAAGCACCCTGGGAAGGATGGACAGAAAAACGAAGAAGTGATGGTTCCGTTCCCTATTTTGGAGCGGGACATCCCGGTGTGTTTTGGATAGACGATACGCTTACCCGTCTTTCGCTCCAACTGCCTCGCAGGGTCAAGCAAGTGAATCTTTCATGGATTGGCAATCACTATAGTCTCATTGGCGCGATAGTTCACCCCTCAACACAAAAATGGTGGCAACGGATGCAACGGTGGGTGCGGAAAACGGCTGTCCGTGATAAAACCATGGTCGGCTCCGTTTTGGCATTTCCTCTTGCTTATCAGACAATGAAGCAAGCGGCTCTCTTTGCTTCCTGATCATCTCTAACACAAATTACCTATTGGAATATAAGATAGAAGTTATGCACTTCCGGGGTTAACTGGCTAAGCCTGCCACCATTGCCGCACTATCGTGATAGATGCTTTCCGCCCACCGCCGTACATCCTCGCAATAATGCTCTGCGGTATCTACCCGCACATCCGCCATCGTAAACGTCCACTTTACCTCCGCCACTTCCTCTAATTTAGGTCCCCGTGTAATACTTTCGGTACGGTTGCCGCCATCAAAATCATCGCGGTATTTCCGGCGGGCGTACTGCGGGGTCAAGCCTTCAAAGAGAAACTCACCCATCAGTTTCCGCACGCTCAGCCACCCGGAACGGGAATAGAGATTATGTTGTAGATAGTAAGCGGGAACGCTTAACTGATGTACGGCATAATAAGCGGGGTTGGAACCTTCAATAGTTTGCGCCTCCCAGAATCGGTCGGAGCATTGGGCATCATCGGGAACCAACCCGCCGCAGTCGGGGCATGGGTAAGGCATAAGTATCTCCTTTTGGCTGTGTGACGGGGGCATTGGAGTATCAGGTATTGAGTATTGAGAAAACGGCAACCTGCCTCCTGTACTTACTTCCACACAGGAACGTAGCATTGTCGTTTTCTCAATACCCACTTCTCAATACGCCAGCGTATGCGCCTCCATCAAATACCGTGCCAACAACTCAATGGAGCCTTTGATATCTTCCCACGCCGCCGTTTCGTTGGGGGTATGGGCGTAGCGGGTCGGCAGGGAAAGTGTGATGGCGGGCATTCCGCCCCGCGAGAGCAGGAAAGCGGCGGAATCCGACCCCGCAAAGGGGAGCAGTTCCAATTGATAGGGAATCTTGTGTGCCTCCGCCACATCCCGGAAATGGCGCACCAGTGTTGGCGTACTGATGGAGTAGCCATCCTTGATTTTTAATGCGACCCCTTTGCCCAACTCGGTCATATAGTCCCGGGGCGTGGAATCAGGGTGATCGCCCGCCAGTGTAATGTCCAGCGCAATCCCGATATCCGGTTCCAGATGATAGGCAACCGTGGTTGCCCCGCGCAACCCGACTTCCTCCTGTACGGTTGCCACCGCCAGAATATCACACTCATGCTCACCCAATTCTTGCAAGCGGCGCAGAGTTTCCAAGACCATAAAGACCCCCACCCGGTCATCCAGTGTTTTGCTGACGACATTATCGCCCACCCGTTCCGTGGTACGCGCCATCGTCACCGGGTCGCCTACTTCCACCAATTTTTTGACCGCTTCAGCGGACATGCCCACATCCACAAAAAAATCGTCAAGGGTCATGCTCATATCCCCTACCGTTGCAGGGGTCATTTTCTTGGTGGATTGTAATGCCCCCAACAACTTCTGCCCGGCATATCCATGTACATAGACCCGTTGCGATACCATGTTGCGTGCCGACCACCCACCAATGGGTTGTAGTCGCAGAAAGCCTTTGTCATCAATGTGATTCACAATAAAGCCAATCTCGTCCATATGACCCGCTATCAAAACCCGCTTGTTGCCTTTCCCCTTTTTAATACCAATCACATTGCCCATCGTGTCTATTTGGATCTCATCGCATAACGGGTGCAAATGGCGCACCACCACTTTGCGAATTTCCTCTTCCCGCCCCGATACACCCGGGCTTTCACATAATTCTTTTAAGAGGTCGAAGTTGGGTTCAAAGCTCATGGTTTTAACTCCTGTAGGGACAAAAAAGCGCGGTGGCTCCGTGCGAGACAACCGCGCTTTTATATAGTTGTATGGGTAATGGTAGTGTAACGAAATGAAGATGGAAGGTCAAGCAAAAATGGTGACATGGGGGCGAAAGATAATGCTGGAATCGTCGTAGAAAAATGCTATAGTAACCATAGTTACCCTTCTTATCGGAGAAATCCTCTGTGCGCTCCACCCCTCATAAACAAGTCCGGCTTGCCCGCCTATTATTGGAACAACGCTATGACGCGCCCATCACGATTGATGATTTGAGCCGTGAAGTTGCGCTCTCACCCTATTATCTGATTCGGGCATTCAAGCATCTCTATAAACAAACTCCGCATCAATATCTGGTAGGACAACGGATTGCCAAAGCCAAAGAACTCTTGCGGAACTCCGACCTCACTATCACCGAAATTTGTGTGGTTGTTGGTTTTGAAAGTTTAGGGTCATTTAGTACCCTGTTTCGCAATGTTGTTGGCGTATCACCCCGCGCCTATCGCCTTAACAGTCAGCCTTATCCCAAAAATCCCGCTTATATTCCATTTTGCGTTTGTGTGCGCCATGGTATCAATGATCAGCCTGATTTCTAAAAACTGAGCAATTTTCAAGAAGCAAAAACAGCACAAATGTTTTACAATTTGGCTATATATCAATACCTGCTCAGGAGAAGCTGACCGATGATTAACCGACTAACCGTTGCCACCATTTGGATTCTGGATCAAAATGAAGCGTTACGCTTTTATACGGAAAAACTGGGTTTCGAAATCCGCGCCGATTTTACCAATGGCGATTATCGCTGGCTCACCGTTGGTTTGCCCAGCCAACCGGATATCGAATTTCAACTGGCGGCAGTGAAACCGGTGGGTGGGCTGGGACACGAAGAAGTGAAGCAACTGACCGACCTTGTAGAAGGGGGACAGCTGGGTATTGGTCCCTGGAAGACCGACGATTGCCAGAAAACCTATGAAACGCTCCATGCCAAAGGGGTAGAGTTTTTGCAACCGCCCACAGATCGCCCCTACGGGATTATCGAAGCCATTTTCAAGGATAACAGCGGCAATATCATGGTGCTGTCACAGGATAAGTAATTGGCTGTACCTTCCTCAAAATTGAATACAAAACGAACCCGGTGGCAGTTTTGACTGCCACTTTTGTTTTTAAGGTCAAAAGGACTTCATAGTCTTTTACGGGATTATTCTCTTATGTTCATTCGCACCAGGAACCAGCGAGCCGTTAAATGCGGGAATCCATAGATAACGGCTCTATAGCACAGTCACTTTAGTGTTGCGAGCGCAGGGAATATGCCAACTTTCTTTATTATTACGGAATGGGTGATGTAATGGGCACAGAGGAGTTCCGTATTGTCCGGCGTGCTATCCCGCCAGAAAACTGCTTTTTTCCGGGGATGGGCGCATTATTCATCCACAACCGCAAATGCCCGCACCGGAAAGGTGCCAAACCCTTTGACCTTGACGGGAACCGCATAGAAACGGAACCCTTTATCAGGCAATTGCGCCAGCCCCGTCATGTGTTCCACAATCGGAATATCCGCCCCCAACAACACCGTATGCACCGGGCGGCGACCATCGGCAGTATCATCAATATTGTAGGTGTCTATGCCCACCAATGCCGCGCCCTGATCACGCAGGTACATCGCGGCGGATTCGGTGAGGAAGGGATGCCCCTCGAAGTATTGGTCGGTGCGCCAATGGCGGCTCCACTCTGTTTGTACCAATACTGCCTTACCCCTTATTTCTATATGGGCAAAAACACTTTCGGTAATAGCACGTTCTTCCCGAATCCCCACCCGCACCAACACGCCTTCAAGATGGGCAACTTGCTCTAATGCCAAATCCGACAGGTCTTTGCCATCGGCGTACCGATGGAAGGGGCTGTCAATATAGGTTCCCGTATTCGCCACCAATTCGATTTTGCCAATCTGAAATTCCGTCCCTTCTGCGTAAATCTTGCGGGAGGCTTCGCGGCTCAAATAATCGCAAATGATGGGGGCGGGCAACCCTTTATAGGTAATCATTCCGTCTTCTACAGTGTGAGAGAGGTCAAGTAGATGGGGCATCGTCATCCTCCACATTATCCACACCACATAGCCAACAGAAGCATTAAGGGCTACTACCGGCTCATGAT
Organism: uncultured Ardenticatenales bacterium; assembly: GCA_966690745.1. Lineage (GTDB taxonomy): Bacteria > Chloroflexota > Anaerolineae > Ardenticatenales > Ardenticatenaceae > CBKYSX01. The sequence goes on along the minus strand of CBKYSX010000001.1, from coordinate 35,419 downwards.
GGGGATTGTGTGCCGCCAAATAAACGTCTAAAGCCTTAGTGTATAATTCGCCTAACGACAGTCCCATCACGCTGGCATACCCGGTACTTTCATGGTAAAGAGTGGCTGGTATCGTAATTTCAGCGTCCATATACATCCTCATGGGTCAGGGGTTTATAGTATGCACCAGAGCGAACAGAATTTCCAATCTTTTATTATTCACGCCAACGCAGGGCGGTATCGGGACGCACTCTTGGCGTTGGAAGAGGTTTGGAAAGTGGAGCGGCATGAGTGTTACGCGGGCATTTTGCAATTACTGGTCGCATTGAATCAATTGCAATCGGGGATGAAGCCACGCCGTACCTTGCAACGTGCCCGCGAACGCATCACTCCCTACACCCCGACCTTTGCAGGTCTAGACCTTGGGTATCTGTTGAGCATCATTGACCAATGTGAGGCGATTTTGCCGGATGATGATATGATGCCCTTGCAAGGCGATGTTCCCGTACTTGAACTTTGATGTCTAAAATCTCCTTTATCCTATCGCTCCACTCGCTTTTCTCCGTCCTCCACGCTTAACCCATGCCCCTGATTGCAGTCGGTGTCCTTTTATTTTCAGCTCTGCTCCACGCCTTGTGGAATGGCTTACTACGACAGGCAGGCAACCGCTACCTTGCCATGTGGTGGGCAATGGTGGTGGGCGCGACGGTTTCTTTGCCCCTGCTCTTCATCGCGCCGCCCATGCCCATGTACGGTTGGGGCTATGTGCTTGCCAGTGCCTTTTTTGAAACCCTCTACGTCCTCTTATTGGTCAGTGCTTACCGCGATGGTGATTTTTCGGTGGTCTATCCAATTGCGCGGGGGTCAGCACCGGGGCTGTTAGCGATATGGGCATTTCTTTTTCTCGGGGAACGCCCGACCCCTTTGGCGGGTATAGGAATCGCTGTACTGGTGGTCGGGCTGATTTTGGTTGGTTGGCAAGCACGAAGAGGGCAAACACCCCCCTCCTATCGTAGTATTGTATTGGCAGGGGGCGTAGCGGTTGCCATTTCGCTCTATTCCGTCATTGATGGAGCGGCAGTCCAGACGTTAGACGTGTTGGGGTATAGTGCAAGGGTATCGCTGGTGATGGTACTCTTTCTAACCCCTATTATTTTATGGCGATTTGGAACAGGGGCGTTGGTGGCAGAATGGCGTACCTCTGCCCCTCGTCTGGTTGCCACCGGGGTGATTATGACGGTTGCCTATTTATTGGTATTAGGGGTTTATCAAATCGCCCCGGTCAGTTATGCCGGGGCGATTCGGGAAGTGAGTGTGGTCTTTGCCGCCCTGTTGGGCAAAGTGTGGTTTCAAGAACAGGTAGGCATACGGCGGGCGTTTGGGGTGGCATTTATTTTCTGCGGGGCGATGTTGATTACCACCGGGTAGCTTTGCCAAAGGGGAGTGTGACTTACCGCCCCCGTCGAATCATCAGCGAATACATATTAAAAATGTAAATCGCCATAGACAGAGCGCACCACAATACGCCCCACACAAACGCCGGAATCCATGTCAGGCTTGCCAGAATAATGGCATCGTTGGTGAAAGCAGTACCCCCACCCAGCCACGCAATCCCGGCAAAGGGTCCCTGTACCAAAATATCTGTGCCAATATCCACAATCGCGTACAACGCTGAAAAAGACCCTAACAGCCATAACACTGCCAGATGCACCCGACTATCCCCGAAGCGACCCAGCAGGAACAACACGGCAGAAAAAACCGCCACCACCCCCAACGTATATAAGTCGCGCACATATAACAGAACTGCCACCAAAAATATGGCGGCAATCCCCTGAATCGCATACTGACGCAGGCGCGGACCTTGCCACGCCAGGCGCATCAGCAATGCACCCCACAACGCACTGCCTACATATCCCGCACTCGCAATCAGAATCTGGTTGCCGCCCCGCGTAAATGCCAATCCCCCTTCGTCCTCCACCAACCGCAACTGCTCCACGCTTCCGCCGGTTAAAATCGCCGCCAAGCCGTGACTGAGCTCATGTAAAAAAACTACAAAGGTTTTAACAGGCAGGAGAACAGGCGAATTCCAGAAAAACAGTGCCACCGTCACTGTGATAATCGAAAGGGTAATAATCCCGAAATCATAGGTTTGTCCACGTCTTGCCGTCAACATTATTTCCTCCTCTCAAAACCAGAAAGCCGAAACGACAACGGAACTTTAACCACAAAGAACACAGAGGTCACAAAGAACGGCAAAAGGCAGTTTGAGAAAATCTTGTCCTTTGCACACGCTGTGGTTCCTGCAAGCCTTTTCCGCTTTCTGCGTCCCGCCGTTCCCCATCCGCTAATTCGCATTTTGCGTCCTTCCCTGTAAGATGGTGTATTCAGAAGTACGCACATATCGTGCCTACTGTTGCGAGAAAGCCGCATGATTAGTTATATTCTCATCTTTTTTGCCGCCTTGCTTTTTGCGGTCAGCGGCACCCCGCTCGCCCGCATGTTGGCGTTGCGGACGGGCGTGGTAGACCAACCTGCCGCCCGTAAAATCCACAGCACCCCGATTCCCTTGCTGGGAGGGCTTGCCATTTACGCGGCGGTCTGTTTCGCCTTGCTCGCATTCAGCGACCGATTTTATGTAGCGCAACTTGCCAGTATTTTGCTGGGCGCAACGTGGGTTAGTTTCTTCGGTTTATGGGATGACCGCGCCGGACTGAACGCCTATGTGAAACTCCTCGCCCAAATCGGAGCCGCCGTTATCTTGATTCTAAGTGGGGTCATGGTGCAAATTCATCAGTTGCCCCTGATTGCCAATTATGCATTGACCATTTTGTGGGTCGTCGGGATTACCAATGCCATGAACCTGATTGACAATATGGACGGGTTAAGTGGCGGCATCGGCGCCGTCGCGGCGGTCTTTTTCCTTCTGCTTGCCGCGCTGAGCGGGCAATATCTGGTCGGAACCATGGCGGCGGCATTATTGGGCGGCTGTATTGGCTTTCTCCGCTACAACTTCAACCCTGCCCGTATCTTTATGGGCGATACGGGAAGCCTCTTTCTTGGTTTTTTTCTTGCGGCATTAGGCATTAAAATGGAATTTCCAACGAACGTGGCGTGGGTAACATGGATGATTCCGCCCTTGGTGCTGATTGTACCGATTTTGGATACCACACTGGTCTTTTTCTCGCGGTTGAAACGGGGTAAAAACCCGCTTACCACTCCCGGCAAAGACCATATCTCCCATCGTCTCGTCGCTTCCGGCTGGACGCGGCGCGAAGCAGTATTATTGCTCTATCTGGCGGGATGTGTGGGTGGTGCATTGGCAATTTTTGTCAGCGCCGCCGACCCCTACGCCGCCTACACCCTGCTCACCGTTGTTGCCCTCGCCGCGCTATGGCTGATCTATCGGCTGGAACAAATACAGCAAAAATAGAGCGGAGAGCGTTATATATCGTCTCTCTATACTCTCCGCTCTCCACTTTTTAGAGGTATTGTGGCTAAAAAACGTCCTATTCCGGTAAAAGAAGTGCCCCGCACCGAATTGCAGGGGGAAAAATCGTGGTGGAGCCAGACAAGCAACATCGCCATTGTGGCTGTGTTGGTATTATTAACAGTGGCAGGTATCGCCCTGACATGGCAATGGTTGGGACCCGCCGATGATGTGGCGGCAGAGGCAAGAGGGGACAACGGTGGGGTTGCTGTAAGCAATTGTAGCGGGCAAATTTTAACCGGCGCATTGCCGCAACCCACCGGCGATGTAAACGGCAAACCCCAATGGGAACAACCTTTTCCCTTGTTAATTGACCCCAACTGTGATTACCGCGCTACGATGACCACCACCAAAGGGGTCATTGAAATAGACCTCTACGAAAATTTTGCGCCCAACACCGTCAACAACTTTGTTGCCCTTGCCGAATCGGGCTTCTATGATGGTATTGTTTTCCACCGCGTTATTGACCAATTCATGGCACAGGGGGGCGACCCCACCGCTACCGGCACGGGCGGCCCGGGCTATCAATTTGCCGATGAGTTCTCCCCGAATGCCACCCACAGCAAACCGGGCATTTTGAGCATGGCAAACTCGGGCGCGAACACTAATGGCTCCCAATTCTTCATCACCTTCGTGCCCACCCCCCATCTGGACGCTTACGAAAACGGAGTCGCCCGCCCCTGTGGGCAACCGGGAGTCTCCTGCCATGCGGTCTTTGGCGAAGTGACCGAAGGCATGTCTGCCCTTACCTCCCTCACCCGTATCCAACCCGGACAGGGCGGCGGCGCAAATCCAGATTCCATTACGGATATTACCATTACGGTGCAGTAAACTCGATACAAATTAAAAGAGGAAGGTGGTTGCCTTCCTCTTTTATTATACAGCTTGATTCAAACGCTTTTTGATTACCGCCAATTGATCGGCATAACGGGCAAGTTCATCCCGCTTTTCTATCTGTTCAATCCATTCCGGCGGAATCGCATCCAAGCCTAATCGCGCCGCTTGAATGCCTCCGGCAATCGAAGCAATCGAATCGCTGTCCCCGTTCGTATTTGCCCCGCGCCGCACGGTTGCCAACCAATCATCAGGGTATCGGGCGCAACAATATAAAGCGAGTGCCACGGCTTCTTCGCCAACCCAGCCCCGCCCCAACGCTTCCAACGCCGCCTCTTCATCGTCCCATGTAACCATTTCCGCTATCTGCCGCAACTTCGCTTCGGCTTCGCCATTTACGGAAATGCCTTCAATAAAAGCAACCGTTGGTTCAATCATCTCCAGTGGCGCATAGCCATCCAGTGCGAGTTTCACCAGATAGGCGGCGGCGATTGCGGCGGCATCGCCCGTAGGGTGGCGGTGGGTGGCAATTCCGGTGGTATGCGCCACTTCGCGCAATCGCTCCGGCTGATTTTGATATAAATAGCCAATCGGCGCGACCCGCATTGCCGAACCGCACCCTTTAGAATGGGCAATCCCCGCATATTTCCAGCCAATGCCCTCTTCCAAATTCCGAATCGCCGCCATACAGGTATTGCCGGGGGCGCGGTTGTTTTCGGGGCTGTACGCCCATTCAATAAATTCCTGTACCACCTCCCCCATCAACGGCTCAATGGCTCCATCGGGATGTTTGAGCAGGGCGCGAACAATCGCCAACGTCATCTGCGTATCATCGGTAAAAATGGCGGGGTCCGGTAATCCCTGAATTCCATCTTTGCCATAAATATTTTTGATTTGCTCTAAGGACTTGAACTCGGTGTGCCACCCCAACGCATCGCCCAATGCCACCCCGTATAAAACCGCCCTACTTAGGGATTGTTCCTGTTCCACATATCCTCCTTTTGCAATAGTGTTTCAATTACACTAAGACTAGTTTAACATAGAAGATCGGGCGAACGCAAATTTCTTTTCAATAGGGCTTTCGCTCCGAAAGGTAAAACCCACCCCTAAGCGAAAGTCCTAATTTACCGAAAAGTTTTTCAGGGGTAAGGAGACAATCTAGTAAAAACAGCCTTTCTACTTTGCTAACAATCTTAACTTGTGAACAATACGCCAACTAATCAAACAGTACAGATTTCCCTTCAAGTTAAATTCGCTAAAACTTTGTTTTTCTATTATTTCATGTTATACTTGCCCCTTGTTGAACGGAACCCACCCTCAATTGGACAGTTCATGTGGGGCAGGTACATAGCGTACCTGCCCCACACGTAATTTTGGAGACGGAACTGCCTGGTTGTCGGGTCATGCGTAAGGAGCTAAACATGGCGCTCTCTAAAGGTTTAAAGGCGCAAATTGTCGAAGAATACGGGGCAAGCGGGACGGACACAGGTTCACCCGAAGTGCAAGTCGCACTCTTAACCCGTCGTATTAATGAATTGACGGAACATCTGAAGTTGCACAAGCACGATGAAAGTTCGCGCCGTGGCTTGCTCAAATTGGTCGGGCAACGCCGCCGCCATCTGGCATACCTGATGAAAAAAGACATCAACCGCTACCGGCAGTTGATTGACCGATTGGGTCTGCGGAAGTAAACTATACGTTCAACGGAAACCGTGCTATGCACGGTTTCCGCATTATTGGCTCTGTTCTTTTTACATTAAGTATTAAAGAACCGGGAAATCATAAAAAGGGAAGATCGCACGGATGCAAGTAGGTATTGGAGCGAGCGACGAACGAACAGCACCGTTCGTCATTGGCTCCAGTCCCTACCATCTTGCGACTCCCGCTAGACGGCACCCTCCGGCGACATTATGGAATGTCACCGTGTGCGAGGATGCCGATGTACGGAGTACAAATGAGTAGTTTGAATCAACCGCATAAGTTCACCACGCAATTGGGTGAACACACCATCGAGCTGGAAACCGGCAAACTGGCAAAACTGTCCAACGCGGCAGTTACGGTACGGCAGGGGGACAGCGTTTTGCTGGTCACTGCCAACAGCACCAAACAACCCCGCGAAGGCGTAGATTTCTTTCCCCTTAGCGTAGACTTTGAAGAACGGATGTATGCCATCGGGAAAATCCCCGGCTCCTTCTTCCGCCGCGAAGGTCGCCCCGCCGAATCGAGCATTTTGCTCTCCCGTTTGGTAGACCGCGGTCTGCGCCCCCTTTTCCCTGATGGCTATTTCAATGACGTGCAAATTATTATTACCCCTCTTAGCCACGATGATCAATCCCCGTTGGATACGCTTGCCGCGTTAGGGGCAAGTGCCGCGTTGATGATTTCGGACATTCCTTTTAACGGTCCGATTGCCAATGTGCGGGTTTCGATGGACGACGAGGGGAACTTGATTGTCAACCCCACCGTGGAGCAAGTCGCGGCTTCCCGTTTGGATTTGCGCGTCTCCGGTACCAAAGATGCGATCAACATGGTCGAGTGCGCTTCCAACGAAGTGGACGAAGAAACCATGATTCGGGCGATTGAATTGGCGCATCAATCCATGCAACCTCTGCTTGAGGTTCAATGGGAAATGCAAAAGGCGATTGGCAAAGCCAAACAAGAAGTCACCCTTTATGAAGTCGCCGCCGATGTCAACGATGCGGTACGCGGTTTCTTAGGGGATCGAATTAACACCATCATCGCCGATACTAAGATGAAGGAAGAGCGGCGTGATGCGCTGGATACGCTCAAAACCGAACTGCTCGAATTCTTGACCGACGCTGAAACGGGCGAAACCCGCTTCCCCAAGAAGCTGATTAACGAAGTCTTTAAGAACTTCGAAAAGGAAACGGTGCGCCATCGTATTCTGGAATTGGGCGAACGTCCTGACGGTCGAACTCCCACTCAGATTCGTACTCTTACCGCCGAAACCGATTTGCTCCCCCGCACACACGGCTCCGGGTTGTTCACACGCGGCGAAACGCAAGTGCTTTCGATTGCCACGCTCGGTACGGTGGGCGATACGCAAGAAATGGATGACCTGGGCGCGATGAAGAGCAAACGCTACATTCATCATTACAATTTCCCGCCGTTCAGCACCGGCGAAGCCTATCCGCTTCGCGCCCCGAAACGGCGCGAAATCGGTCACGGTGCATTGGCGGAAAACGCCCTGCGTCCGATGATTCCGCCGATGGAAGAATTCCCCTATACGGTGCGGGTCGTGGCAGAGGCTTTGTCCTCGAATGGCTCTACCTCGATGGCATCCGTTTGTGGTGCTACCCTTGCGTTGCTTGATGCCGGTGTGCCGATTAAAGCGCATGTTGGCGGGATTGCGATGGGGTTGGTAGGCGATGGCAATAAAAACCAAATTCTCACCGATATTCAAGGGTTGGAAGACCATCTAGGCGATATGGACTTTAAGGTTGCCGGGACGCGCAACGGCATCAATGCCCTGCAAATGGACATCAAAATTGATGGCTTGAGCATGGATTTGCTCCGTACTGCTTTAGGGCAAGCCCGCGATGCCCGACTCCAAATCATTGATGTGCTGGAAGCCGCTATCCCTGCGGTGAAGGCAGATATTAGCCCTCTGGCACCGCGCATTGACATTGTTAAAATTGCCCCCGACAAAATCGGCAAGTTGATTGGTCCGGGTGGTAAAACGATTCGCGGCATTCAAGAAAAGACCGGCGCGAAAATTGATATCGAAGATGATGGTACCGTCTATATCGCTTCTACCGATGGCAATGCCGCCAAAGAGGCGCGGGCATTGGTAGAAGGGCTGACCGAAGAGGTCACGCTCGGCAAAATTTATACGGGTCGGGTGGTTAGTGTCCGTGAAGGACTGGGGGTCTTTGTTGAACTCCTGCCGGGAACCGATGGTTTGGTTCACATTTCCCAACTCGCCGATTACCATGTTGCCAACGTGGAAGATGTAGCAAAGGTGGGCGATGAAATCATGGTCATGGTGACAGGCATTGACGACAACGGCAAAATCCGTTTGAGCCGCAAAGCCGTGCTTGCCGGGTGGGATTTGGAAACCGCCCGCGAGAATGACAAAGGTGGCAAACGTAGCGGCGGCGGCGGTGGTGGAGATCGCGGCGGACGCGGCGGCGACGACCGCGGTGGTCGTGGCGGCTTCGGCGGCGACCGGGGCGGACGTGGCGGTGATGACCGCGGTGGGCGTGGCGGCTTTGGCGGTGACGGTCGCGGTAATAGCGGCAACCGTGGCGGTTCCGGCGGCGGTGGCGACCGCAATGGCGGCAGTCGCTTTGATCGGGGTGGTTCCGGCGGCGGTGATCGTGGCGGCTCCGGCGGTGGGGATCGTGGTGGCAACCGCGGTAGTTCCGGTGGCGGTGGCGACCGTAACGGCGGCAATCGCTGGTAAACGACTGGAGTCCACAACGAGGACGTTGTGGGTAAGCCATATTTGATTAAAAACGAAACGCGGCGGGGATTATCCCCGCCGCGTTTTTTTGTTCAACATACGGCAGTATTCTCTTAAGAATCCTCTTGTTCTTCTAAAATCGCTTCCAGTTCTGCAATGGCTTCGAGGTCTTTAGGTCGCCCTGCCGCACGTTTGCCTGCTTTCCGAAGCTCAATCGCCCATGCTTGCATTTCCATTAGTTTTTGTAATCGCTCTGTGGGAGTGAGACGTAAATTTTCACGGAATAGAGTGCGATCTACATCTTTTTTGTAGGCTTCAATGACGGGATTGGGGGGAAATGGTAATTTCCAGTGAGCCAAGGTATCCTCCTGTACGACAAGTCGCGCTTCACCCCGGCAGTGATGGGGCGTAATATTTCCCTAAGTATAGCATACGGTTGTACTCTAATCTGATGTAGCGGCGGCGACCGCAACGGTGGCAATCGCTGGTAAGCGACTGGACCCCATAACGAGGACGTTGTGGGTAAGCCATATTTGATTAAAAATAAAACGCGGCGGGGATAATCCCCGCCGCGTTTTTTGTTATGCGTATTCCATTGGCGATGTGCGTCACATCAATAGGCGGACGCACTCCAAACCATGGGCAAGTACAGTTGATACCCGCCCGCCTGAATTTCCACGGTTTCAAAGTTGACATGGTTGACGGGCGCGTGTCCGTCAATCGTAATCACACCACCTTGATTGGTGGCATCGGCACCCTGCGGGTTGACGGTTAAGGTGTCCCCTACGTCATGGTCGCCGCCATCCAAATTCAGGATGGTAGTATCCAACGGGGTCACGCTTACCAGATCGTCCCCACCCCCGCCATTCACTTCCATCGCTTCGGCATCAATATCCAGCGTGAACAAGCCGAGATTGACCCGTTCAAAACGGACGCGGGAGCCGTTTTGGGCGATTTCAAAGGAATCTCCGGCGGTGGTGGAACCATTAACCTCAACCACATCACTGCCGCCATTCCCATCCATCGTGTCACTACCATCGCCGTTGTTCCAAATCAGGCGATCATCCCCTTCGCCCCCGACCATAATATCATTGCCCCGCGCCCCGGTAATGGTGTCGTTGCCTTCATCCCCATTGAGCGTATCCACGCCATCGCCCCCGACTAACGTATCGTTGCCGGGTCCGCCATTGAAGGTCATCGTAATCAGGGGGGCAAGGTCTACCGTACCCGTAATCACTTCGTCCCCTTCGCCACCGTTCACTTCCAACGCCTCGGCAGAAATATCGAGATTGAACAAGCCCAGATTCACACGGTCAAAACGGACGCGGGAGCCGTTCGGATTGACCGTGAAATTATCTCCGGCGGTAGCGGACCCATTGACTTGCACCGTATCCGCACCATCATCCCCATCCATGATGTCGCTTCCGTCGCCGTTGTTCCACACCAGCAGGTCGTCCCCTGCCCCGCCCGCCATAATATCGTTGCCTCGCGCCCCGACAATGGTGTCATTGCCGTCGTCGCCGTTGAGGGTATCTACGCCATCCCCGCCAATCAGGGTATCATTGTCTGCCCCGCCGTTAAAGGTCATTAAAATGAGCGGAGCCAGCCCGACCGTCCCGGTAATGACTTCATCGCCGCCGCCCCCGTTCACTTCTAATGCCTCGGCGGAAATATCCAGCGTAAATAGCCCTAGATTGGTGCGGTCAAAACGAACGCGGGAACCATTGGGATTCACCGTAAAACTATCCCCGGCGGTGGTAGAGCCATTCACTTGAACCGTGTCTGCGCCATCATCCCCATCCATCACATCACTGCCATCGCCATTATTCCAGATAAGCAGGTCATCCCCCGCCGCGCCAATCATAATATCGTTGCCGCGTGCACCGGTAATGGTGTCATTCCCATCGCCGCCATTCAACGTATCCACCCCATCACCACCAATCAGGGTATCATTGCCCCCATCGCCATTGAAAGTCATGGTAATTAAAGCGGCAAGCCCGACCGTTCCGGTAATGACTTCATCCCCTTCGCCGCCGTTGACTTCTAAGGCTTCGGCGGAAATATCGAGATTAAACAAGCCGAGATTGATGCGGTCGAAACGCACACGGGAACCATTCGGATTGACGGTGAAATTGTCCCCCGCAGTGGTCGAGCCGTTGACCTCAACGGTATCCGCCCCGCCATCGCCATCCATAATATCGCTTCCATCGCCATTATTCCAGATCATGCGGTCGTCGCCTTCGCCACCGACCATAATGTCATTGCCCCGTCCGCCGGTAATCGTATCGTTGCCAGCCTCGCCATTGAGGGTATCCACACCGTTATTCCCGGTCATGCTATCATTACCGCTTCCGCCGTTGACTGTGGCGGGAACGGTGGTCGTCCCTGCCAATATAAAGGTGTCGTCGCGGTCGCTCAGATTAATGGTGAAGGCAGTAATGCTTGCTCCCGGACAGACAACCGTGTTGGTGCCGCTTCCGGTACAGCCTGCACCGGTTGCTCCGCCACCCAGCGAAATGGTTTCGCCGCTTTCCTGAAAGGTAAAAGTGTTGCCGACATCATCAAAGGTAATCGTAAGATTGTTGATGATATAACTGCCTGCGTTATATGTTGCGGTTCCCCCGGCAATATCCATGGTTGCCGCCGCGTGTGCCGAACGGGGGAAGAGTAACAAGCCCGTTGCAAAGGTCGTGAAGAGTAAAAATAGAATCGCAAGGGATTGGGGTCGAAATCGCATTGTGTTCCTCCGAAAGAGAGATTAGGGTTTGTGGCGTTATGCCACCCACCACTTTCGCAGAAAACAAGGCAATTCTCTACCAACGGGGGCTAGAAGATAGCCCTAACTTTGGATAGGGGCAGATTTGTATCTATAGAGGGGTTGTAAAATGCGTAACTTTAAGCTCCTCTTGAGGAATTTTGAGCTATTATTAAAGACGGATGGTTACGCTTCTGCTACGCTTTTAAGCTGATTTCTATTCAAGCATTGTTGCTTCTTCGGAAAGAATACCTGTGCGCTTATTACACATGATGATGGCACTGTTAGTGGTGCTATCAGTCGCCGCTTGTAACGCTCCTTCTGATGCCGATAGCCCGCCCGCCCCCGCCGAAGTCTCTTTTATGGTCTTTGGTGACCCGGCAGAATTGGCGGCGTATGAAAAATTAGTCTCTACCTTCAATGCCGCCCACCCCGAAATTCAAGTCAATTTGAGCCATGTGCCGGGGCAAAATGATTACCGTCAACGATTGGCGGCAAGCTTTGCCAACGGCTCTCCTCCCGACATCATGTTGCTCAACTATCGCCGCTTTGCTGCCTTTGCCGAATCGGGAATCGAACCGATTGGTCCCTACCTTGAAAAAAGTACGGTGATTCAAGCGGACGATTTTTTTGCCCCTACGATTGAAGCCTACACCTATCAAGGGCAGTTGTGGTGTATCCCCCAGAATATTTCCAGTCTGGTCGTCTATTACAATCAGGATTTGTTCGATGCGGCGGGTATCCCCTACCCCGCTAATGATTGGACGTGGGATGATTTTCTGACTACAGCCCGTGCGTTGACGCAGGATACCAATGGAGATGGCACGATTGACCAATACGGGGCGGGGGTCGAAGCCAATCTCTTCCGCCTTGCGCCTTTTGCCTGGAGTGCCGGGGGCAACATCGTAGATAATCAAGAGAACCCCACCCATCTGACATTGGATGACCCTGCCACGCTTGCCGCCTTCCAATGGTTTGTAGATTTGCAAGTGAAGGAAAAAGTCGTGCCGGATGCTGTAGCAGAATCGGCGGAAGAAAGCGAAAGCCGCTTCATTAATGGGCGGTTGGGAATGTTCTTCAACAGTCGGCGCGGAACCCCCACCTACCGGGAAATCGAAACCTTTACGTGGGATGTTGTCCCGCTTCCCCGCGCTGGAATCGCCACGACCATTCTTCATACCGATGCTTTCTGTATGGCAAAAATTACCCGAAACAAAGAGGCGGCATGGACTTTCATTGAATACGCCAATTCGCCGGAAGGACAGACGATTCTTGCTGAATCAGGACGCACCGTTCCCTCGCTGATTTCAGTGGCGGAAAGTGATGTCTTTCTAAACCCGTCTGCGCCGCCCGCCAACAACCGCGCCGCTTTCATTGATACCATCCCGTCTATGCGGGGGGTTCCCATTATGCCAAATTGGGTCAATATTGAAGAAGTGGCAGGCGAAGAAGTGAAACGTGCCTTCTATGGCGATGCGACGGTAGCAGAAGCGGCACAACAGGCACAGGCACTCACCGAGGCGTTGTTCCGGGAGTAATTTTTTATCACCCCCATCAAGCAGGATTGACCTATGACTAAACGGTTTTTGCTTCTCCTTGTTGTGCTAGTGACTTTGCTGGCGGCGTGTACCACTCCCACGGCTACACCAACCCAGGCTCCCAATACCATTGACCCTACCGCTTCAGAAGCGGCAACCGGTGAATCAGCGACGATTTCCTTTGCGGTCTTTGGCGACCCGGCGGAACAGGCGGCGTATGAAACGTTGGTTGCCACATTTGAAGCGCGGTATCCAAATATTGATATCGAATTGCGGCACACCCCCGGACAGAACGATTATCGCCGCCAACTGGCGGCGGATTATGCCGCCGGTATCCCGCCGGACGTGTCGTTGATGAACCATCGGCGTATCGGTAACTTCGCCGCAAACGAATTAATGGAGCCATTGGGTCCTTATCTGGAAAACAGTACGGTTTTTCAACCGGAAGATTTTTACCCCATCACACTCGAAGCCTTTGAATGGCGTGGGACGGTGATGTGCATTCCTCAGAACATTTCCAGCCTCGTTGTTTACTACAACAAAGATATGTTCGACGCCGCGGGGTTGGATTACCCTTCCTTTGATTGGACGTGGGATGATTTCATTACCATTGCCAAAGCCCTAACGCAGGATACCGATGGGGACGGAGCCATGGATCAGTATGGCTTGGGCACGGATACCTCCTTCTTCCGTCTCGTTCCCTTTGTCGTCCAAAATCAAGGTGCTATCGTAGATGATATCAATTTCCCCACCCGCCTGACGATGAACCGACAGGTGAGTATGGAAGCGATGCAATGGTTTGTAGATTGGCGACTGGTACATGGAATTGTACCCACGCGGGAAGAGGAAGCCTCTCTGGATAGTGAAAGCCGCTTTATTGAAGGAACCACGGCGATGTTCCTCAATTCGCGGCGCGGAACCCCCACCTATCGGGAAATCTCCACCTTTGATTGGGATGTTGCGCCCCTGCCTGTCGGTGTTCAACGGGCAGGGTTGCTCCACACCGATGGCTACTGTATGTCGGCGCAAACTGCCGATAAGGATGCGGCGTGGACCTTTATTGAATTTGCCAATTCCCCCGAAGGACAAGCCGTTGTGGCGGCAACCGGGCGTACCGTTCCCAGTCTGATTGAAGTTGCCGAATCGCCTGCCTTCTTGGACCCCAACGCCAAGCCTGCCAACAACCGTGTCTTTCTGGATACGATTCCTGACCTCACCCGTGTGCCGACGATTGCCACATGGGAAGAAATTGAAGGAACTGCCAGTGAGGAATTAGAGCGGGCATTTTACGGGGATGTTTCGGTGCGCGAAGCGGCGGATACTATGTTTATCCGCACCGAGGAATATTTCCGGTTGGCGAATCTCCACCTGACACCTACACCGCAATAAGGTAATTTCGGCTTTTAAACAAAAAAGAGGGTCAATCCGATTCCATAAGGGAATCGGATTGACCCTCTTTTTTAATGACTCTTCCGGGTTACGCGCCCTGCAACTGCCGCGCCCCTACACCCCCGCCGCCCGGTGGTTTGGGGGTGAGCATGGGCGCAACCACCAGCGCAAGAGCAGTAACCGCCGCCGCAATCCATGCCGCTGTCGCCACGCCGGGGGCAACCTCTGCCTGTTTCATCGCAATCCCGACAAACGCCCAGAGCAATACCCCGATATAAATGCGGTCACGGGTACGCCATGCCACAAAGATGCCCAGAAGCACCGCTATTGCCAGCATTATATACGTCCAGCCTGAATAACCGATGCCAAAGCCATCCCACCGGGCGGTAAAAAGCACCGACGACGCATTCGCAATCGTGGCAACCGTAATCCAGCCCAGATAGAGGCTAAAGGGGGCGCGGGCAAACCAGAATTCTTGACGATTGGGAGCAGGGGTTTGCCCTGTACCAAGCCGTTCGTAAATGCCGAGCAGGAACATGAGCAACGCGCCCATAATCAAGATCGAAAGGGCAAAATAGCCATAATGCCATGCAAAAATCCAGGCACTGTTGGCGAGACAACTAAAAACGAAACCCCAGCCAATCGCCCGAAAACGGGGGTTCTCCCGTTGGCTTGGCAACGCCTGATAAATGACAAAGGCAGTTAAGCCCAGATAAATCAGCCCCCAGATGGCGAAAACATAGCCCGCCGGAGTGAAATAGCTGGGAATACTATCGGATATATCGGCGGTGGTGACACCATTGATAGGCAAGGCATTTGCCGCCCAGTTCACGACAAGTGTTAGCACCAATGCCACAACGTTGGCAATTTGGCGCAGAGTATCTTTGTTCATTGATATGACTCCTTCTATGGCTTTATACTCTGTAATCGTACCTCATCCTCTCCTTACCGACTGTGAGTTATATCGCCATTGCGTTGCAACAAATAAAAACACGGTGGAATTGAGTACCCAATTCCACCGTGTTTTTAAGCATAGATGTTGATTGTGGAACTATGGCTCTGCCTGGATATTGACTTCAATCTCTTCCGGCACTACCCCTACCAATACGAACCCATCAGGTACGCGCACCGTTGGTTTCAGCCGTATCACCCCCACGCCGCGCCCGGTCAAATCTACCGACACCTCCACTGAATCTACGTCCGGCAAACGGGCGATGCCATCATTTGGCGCAATCCGCACGGTAATCGTCGGTTGGACTAAGGTGGCACGTAAGCCAGGGGTCAGGTTTAGCAATTGCACCTGTTCAGTCAGGTTTAGTACATCGCTTCCATTCAGGATGCTCACGGTGACGGGGGTAGAAGAGGTAACACTAATCCCATTCGCCACAGAGATGGTCGGGGTAAGCACATATTGCCCGTTAATCAATGCATTCACGTTCACCGTGGCAGTGACGGTGGGCGGCTCGACATTCCCCACCAATGAAACGGGACCATTCACTACTACGGTACTCATCGGCGGCTCCACGACGACCACCTGGGTAGCCCTTTGACCACTTGCTCGTACGGGTACTTCGACTTGCCGATTGATGGTTTCCTCTGTAATAGTCACTTCCACCAGTTCGGGGTTGATGGATTCAGCAACCAGCGTTCCCGGCGGCTCCACAATCGGGGTAATCAGGTGCGTCCCAATGCCCCGTTCGCTCACATCTAACGTCACCAACACATCCTCCAAATCCAGATTTTCCAAATCGGTGATGGGTCCTTTCAGCAATACAGTGACTTCGCCGGGCACAATCGCACTAGGTTCGACCGTAAATCCCGGTTGCAACCCGGAAATGGTGGGTTCTACACTGACGCGCTTACTGCTGGTCTGGGGTTCAATCACAATCCGAACCTGGACAATCCCCTCATTCAACGGGGAAACCCCTTCCGGCAATTGAAGGCGCGTTGCACGCTCAAAGCTTCCTTCCCCCAACCCACTGACATCAATCGGCTCCGTAAAAACAATCCCATTGAGCGCGGAAATCACTTCGGGTTGCCCGACCACTGTCATCAGCGCAGGTTCGGGCGTAATCGCGCTAACCCAATAACCGGGGGCAGGTTCCCCTTGCACATCCGCACTCACGATCAAATCCCGATAGCCCGGACGCAAGCCAATTTCGATTTGGACTGCCGTTTCCTCTACATTCGTGGTAATCCACCGGCTGTCGGCAGTGGTTATACCCGCAATTTGGGGTCGCACCGTGCGAACTACGGTTTCCCGCGCGCCTTCCACCCGTGCCTGTGCCACCACCCGCTCAATTGGCTCAACGATAGAACGGGGACCCGAAATCGTAATCGAACTTGGTTCAGTGGCAACATTCAGAATACGATAGGTTTGAGGCAGACTGCTACGGTCTAATAATTCCGCTTCAATCGGAATGGTACGGGTCATTACCTCATCCAGCTCGACGATAATACGGTCGGGGATGGGTCCTAAGGTACGGGCGGGTGGGGCATACGGTTGGGTACGAATCGTTACGGGGATTTGGTGTTCGCCGGGTCCCAACCCGGTTAAATCGGCTTCCGCCACAAAATCACTGGTGGTCAGCCGATTCATTTCATCTTGCAAAATACTCAAATCCACCCGTACAAACTGTTCTTCACCCTCTAATACCACCAAGCCTTCCGGCTTATTGCGTAACTGAATCGGGATGCCCGGCGCGGCGGCAGAGGTCGGGAAGGTAATACGATTTAACTCTAAACTGGTGGCTCCAATCCATACCAATACTGCCATGACTACCGCAATTACAGCAGATGTTAAATTTTGTGGAATAAAAGCCAGCAATCCCCTCATCGTTACTCTTCCTCTAATACCCTTTCCAACCGAACGTTCTCAATCTCCTTATCGCCGGGGGTCTCTTTTGGTGTTTTGGTAGGGGTGCGTTTGGTATCACCGGGATTGCGCCCCAACAGCCGATCCCAAAAACTTCGTTGTTCTTGTTGTGGGTTGTAGAAGGCATGGAGCAAGCGGTTCAATTGCCCTTCATCCAAATTGCGAATCAACCGTCCGTTGACTGCAATCGAAATCACCCCGGTTTCTTCGGAAACGACGACCGCTATTGCATCGCTGGTTTCCGTTACGCCCACCGCCGCCCGGTGGCGTGTGCCAAGATTGCGGTCGCGTAAATCGCTGGCAAGCGGAAGCACCGCCGCCGCCGCCGCAATCCGCCCGTCGCGGATAATCACCGCCCCATCGTGGAGGGGGGTAGATTTATAGAAAATTGTCACCAACAATTCAGGGGAAATCACCGCGTCCACCCCTACCCCGGTATCCACCAATTCTTGCAATCCCACTTCCCGTTCAAAAACCATCAATGCCCCGTGATCCATATCGGACAACCGTTCGGCGGCGCGGCAGACCTGATTGATGGTGCGCGTCAGGGCAGATTGGGAGGTGGTTCCGGTAAGAAATAATCCGGTACGCCCCAACCGTTCTAAGCCGCGCCGCAGTTCGGGCTGGAAAATAACAGGAATGGCAATTAATAAGGCAGGGAGGGAATTGGCAATCAGCCAACTAAAAGCGGTGAGGTTAAAACGGTTCGAGACAATAAAGATAATAAAAATCAGCACCATGATACCGCGCAGAAGATTGACGGCTTGGGTTCCGCGCACCAGGTACAGAAAAAGATAAAACACCAACGCGACCAGAGCTATATCTATCGCGTCCGAGGCGTTAAATGTAGAAAAGATTAACCACAACTCTTGGAGACTATTCGGCATCCGACGTTCTCAGGGGAATTTCACACGTTCCTTTGGGTGAAATGGAATACGCGCTGGTGGGGGTGGCTCACGCGCAAAGCCGCCCGTCGGCATCCCTGCCCTAAGTATAGCATGGGTTTGGGATATGATATAGAGGAGAATTTGGGTAAATTTGAACCAAATAAAAAGCGACGCGATTGCGCCGCTTTTTATTTTGCCTCTTTTAATTCGGCAACCACTTCATCGGGTCTTCAAATTGCCCGCCCCGGAACGGCTCGGTCCAATCCCCGCTAAAGGGTACACCGGTGTGGACTTCAAAATGGAGGTGGGAACCGAAACTGTACCCCTCGTTCCCCTGTCGGGCAATCGCTTGCCCCGCACTCACCCTTTGCCCGGTTTGGACATTGGCGTGGCTGTTGTGGCTATAGATCGTGTAAACATCGTTGCCGTGGTCAATCACCACGGCATGTTCGCCGCGACAGGCATTATCAGCATCGCAATACAACGGACCGACATAGGTGACGGTTCCGGCTTCCACGGCATGAATCGTTGGCTCCCCGCTTTGCGGGTCCATTGGCGCGGCAAGGTCAATCCCTGTATGGGTTCCGCCCGCCTGATAATCCACCTCCACGCCGAACGCCCGCGTCAATCGGGGCATATTCAGATAGGGATTGGCACTAAACGCCGTCACCCCATGCAACTGGCGGTATTCGGGTTGGTGGCGTACCACATTCTCAAATTGTGTCAGCAAGGTTTGCAGGGTTGCCTCGGCTAATCCCTGTGTCGGGTAGCCCGCCAGCAGTGGTTGCAAATGGGCGGCGATTTCATAATTATAAATCGGCAATCCGCGCTCGCTCCGTTGCAGAAGGCGGTCAAAGCGGAGCCTCGCCCCGGCAAACAGACGGGCATCATCGCGGGTCGCAATCGCCTGTGTCACCGCGTTTTGGTTGCCACCGTGGGCGTTGAGCAAATCGCGCACTTCCTGCCCACTTAACGGATGCCCCAAAAACTGTACCGCGATTTGTTGTACGACCAATGATTCGTCATTGTGAATATGGGGCCACGGAACCGGTTGTCCTGCCTCAAAGGCGGCACGTCCCTGCGCCATATAGGCTTGCACCGTCTGATTCCACACCTCATGGGCGGCTTGCTCCGCCGTGATTTTCCCGTTGGCAACATCACTTGCAAGGGGGGAATGGTCTACCCGTTCGGTCAATTCTTGCGGGGTCGGTTTCGTGCCCAGATATTGATCCATCAAACGGGTGTAAGCATCCCGCAGGGGCGAAGAAGCCATCGGCGCGGCAATCACTTTCATATCCCCACCCCCCACGCTCAGGCTGATGGGGGTGGAATTTGCGACTGCCATAGCTCCCTGTACATACTCGTTGGTGGTCTTTTGGTTGGCGGCGGATTGCGTGTAATCGGCGGCAACGGCGAGGGGTTGCCCCGAATTGTAAATCGAAATCGCGTTTGCCAACCGTTCCTGGAAGGCGGCGGGGTCACGCTCCGCTAAATCGCGGGTAATCCCGTAATCGGCAAAGTGACGGGCGACCCCCGCGATGCTGTCCTCAAAAGACATCGGGTCGGCATGGGTATCGGCAAGTGCGTCCAAGCCAACGCTTCCATCCTGATAGGCACGCCATACATCCCGCGCCGACCAATCGAAGCCAAGCCCACCGTATTGTACAATCTCACGCATATCGTTTTGATGACTGGCACTATAAGGATTGCGCCAGCCGTTCCACGTTTGCGCGATAATTTGCCCGACACCCATCGCCCCGGCACTACTGACGGCAGGTTGATGAAGGCGCAATCCCGCATTATTATTTTCGGCTTGCAAAATCCCCAGAATATCGCCCGGACGCACATTAAAGAAGTCGGCGACTTGTTGTACGGTGTCGCTGTAGTAGGCGCGAAGCTCCTCGGGCATTGCCTCTACCGATGGGTAAAGTGTGGAGCCGTAGCGGTTCACCAATTCATCGTAATTCGAGGTCGGAGCCACGGGTGCGGCAACCGCCGGGAAACTGCCACTACTTTGTACGCCTTCCGCCCCGACTAAAGCGGGTGGTGGCGCGGAGGAAGCCGTAACCACATTCCCCGTCACCCGTACCAGCAACATTTGCCCGTATTGTAAGGCGGTGGTCAATTGGTTGTCACCGATAATTGCATCCGCCGTTGTCCCGTACTGTTCCGCAATACCGGCAAGCGATTCCCCGCCCTGCACATAATGCACGACCATCGAAGAAATCGGCTTCGACTCCCCGACAAAGCGCACGGCACTTTTGCTATCGGCAACCGTTGGCGCGGCGGAAGGTAGTCTTTCGGTTACAACCGCGGCTTGTGGTGCCGTCTCAAAACTTGCCGCAATTGCCGCTTGCGCCCGTAGTCCGAACGTTCCTGTCAATGCCGAAAGGGAAACTGTATTTTCCGGTGTGGCAGGAATAAAGGCGTTACTACCTGCACTATAAGGCGGTAGCAACAAGGGTCGTCCGCCCTGACTCCACCGTACATCCAGCATCATCGGGGCACTCATGCTGTCAGTGGAAGTTAAGCCAAAGAGATTCAAGATTTCCGTTCGCGCATATCCGAAATGACTTAACTCCTCAATCACGCGCCCGAAGGTGCCCGCATCGGGAATCGTAATCGAAACGCGCCCACGCGGACGGGGCATCGCATTAAAAAAGGCGTGAACCTCATCTTGAATCGTACTTAACGTTGCCTCGGCAACCTCGAATGTGTGGCGGGCAAGCACCGGAAAGGTGCCGCTATTGTCCGCCACAGGAGCAGGAAGCGCAGGTGCAGGGGTACGATTTTGCAGGGTGGGCACTAATAGGGTTGCGCCTCCTGCCAATGTCAGCAATAACACCCCCAATGCCGGGGCGCGTTTCATCGTTGCTTGCGCGATCACTTCCAACCACCCCGTTTCGCGAGGGCGGCGCAATTCGCTAAAAGTGAGGGTAGCAAGGCGGCTGTGACGGCTTTCCAGCACATCCAGAATCTGCCGTTCGGTGTTCTCCAGCAATCGTTGCCAATCCCCTCGCACCAACAATGCCGCGCCCCGCGCCTGCATATCCAAAAATTCCAAATCATTGCGGAACTTATCCAGATAACTTTGAGCGGCGGTGGCTTCGTCGCAAATCAATTGTTGGGTCTGAATGATAATTTCCTCCACCTCTTGCAATAATAAGGTGAAGGCATGGGTCCATTCCGTCGCCAGTTGGAGCGAGGTAAAAGGTGACGAGGGATAGCGTTGGCTCAACACTGCCAACGTATGATTCAACAAGGCGGTGCGAAGTTCTACCGCATATTGGAACCGTTCGGCGGCATTGCGCCCATCTCCCACCAACACATCATCCGGCGCAATGCTGTCAATCGCCGCGAAGAGGTCGGGGGCTTCATTGGCGCAAAAATCGGGCAGAGGCAACTCGGCGGTCGCATCCAGTAATGCCCGCACCGTGTTTAGTACATCCCCCACATCCATCCCCAATTCGCGGCTGATGGTGCCGATTTTCAGCGTGGCGCGTCGTTCTTGTTGCCAATATCCGTGTACAGTAGCAAGCGTAAGATGGTCGGTGCGAACAAATACGACGAACTTAGCGAGTTTGTCGTGGACCCGCGCTATACTATCTTTGACTTCACGCGCCGTATCTAACGCCGAGTATTTGGTTTTGCGGTAGGCGGAAGAGGAAGCGAGAGACATAAGTTCCAACCCGGCAGGGGAATCCGGGTGACTTGACGACGACCCAGGATGCCCTTACAATTGTTAGTGGGGACAAATTCCGTACCTGACATTATAGAACAGTTGTGCTAAAAAATCAAGGGGTAAACCCCGCCAATTTGCATGACAATTTTTTCATAAACCGCCGTTCGCCTACTCCACCCCGCCATTTCCTGCCCCTAACTTGTCCAACACTAAAATAACCCCTTTCTCTAAGAAACTAACAAATTCAATACCAATAGAACTTTCGCTCCGAAAGTGAGAAGAAGTGGATTTTGAGAGTGCGCCTCACTCTCAAAATCCATCTGCAAGCGAAAGTTCTAACCCAATTATCGGTATCCTCGACAGACAGTCCGCTTCTGTGCAATGGTCATTCATCAGACAATACTTGCCCAACCAATCCCCTAACCACGTTCAGTTTCTTTCTTATAGAAGTTACGCACCTCAAGCGAGAAAAGAGGGTAAAAATTATTCCCGGTGGGAATAATTTTTACCCTCAACTACGTAACTTCTACTCCTAATAGAAAAACCCTGAAAAAATCGCTTAGCCGGGATTGGAAATGGGGAGGCGTACTGCTTTTTTGAGGAGTTTTTTCTTCTTTTCAGTAGCATTGCCGATAGGGCGCGGCTTACACAAATTACGACCTTCGTTTGCGGCTCTGCCACATTTGGTACAGATAAATTGGGGGCAAGAAACAAGTTCGACATATCGTTCGAACTTATCTTCCAGAAGGTGTTTGCGAAGCTTACACAAGGACTTAGCCATGATGAAATGATATCCAGCGTAGGTATAGACAGCACGAAAGGGACGAGGTTCGTCCCTTTCAGTCGGTCACTATAGTGATTGGCTTCTTCAAAGTCAAGGATGTTGCTCCAGAATGGGAAAAGTCTAATGTTCTTACCGGGGTTAGAATAGTATCTTAGGCATGTTAAAGGGTGCTAGTATAAAAAGTGTGAGCCTATTTTCGACCAGGGAGTGAATCGTGCGCCTCATTTCACCCCGAAAACGTTGCGATTTTGGGTAGGCGGGGGTATACTGCCACCATCCCTACGGTATGGGCGCGTCACGGCTCCCATACCTTTTTTAATAACAGAGCGGAGGTTTTGTTGTAATAATCTCTCCACTCTCCTTTCTCCTCTCTTCTTTATGAACACGCCGCTTGACCGTTACCCGCGCCCCATCACGCTGAATGATGGAACCATTGTTCAGATTCGCCCGCTTGCCGCCACCGATGCCGAAGGGCTGATTCATTTATTTAAAGATGTCACCGATGAAGATCTGCGCGTTCTGCGCGATGATGTAACCAACCCCGCGACTCTGCGCCGGTGGGCGGAGCAGGTGGAACCCCAACGGCAGTTGCCGATGGTAGTAGATATCAATGGCAATCTCGTAGGAATGTATAGCCTCCATCGTAGCCCCGGTACACCGTTTGCCCATGTCGCTCAATTTCGGATGTTTGTGCGCCACGATTGGCGCGAAAAAGGGCTGGGGGGGCAATTGATTGATGATGTAATTGAATTGGCACGGGATTTGGGGGTAGAACAACTCACCGCCGAATTAACAATGGACAGCGTGGGCATGATTACCGCCTTTGAGCGGCGCGGCTTTGAACGGGAAGCAATCCTACAAGTCTATCAATTGGTAGTGATGCGCTACAACCTTGGTCCGCGCCCCGGTATAGACGCACTGACTGTAACCCATGCCGACCATTTGCCGCCGCGCCGTTTGTGGCCCGACCTGATTTTTGATGAATCGCTCACGACGATTCCAGAAGAGGTGAATCTGGCAGAATTGTTGCTGGATGACAATCTCAAACGGGGGTGGAGCCGTCGCCCTGCGATTTATTATCATAATGAAATCGTTAGCTACGATTTGCTTCAGAATGAAGTGTTGCGGCTGGCGAACAGCTTAAACACATTGGGGATTCAGGAAGGGCAATTGGTCTGGATGCACTTGCCCAACATTGCGCAGGCGGTGGCGGCTAACTTTGCGGTGCAACGGTTGGGCGCGGTCAGTATGCCTACCCCCCCCCAATGGTCGCTACATGAATTAACCTTTATCGCGCAGGAAAGCGGAGCCACCGCCGCCATTACCACCATTGATTTGTTGGATGCAGTGTTGGAGGTTCGCGCTACGACGGATGGGCGGATGGGTCCCATTATTGTGCATGGGATGAGCGACCACCGCCCCGACGAACAACTCTACAGTTATGCCAAACTGGTGGCGCGGGGCGAACCCAACGCTCCATTGGTCAAGCGGAATCGGCGCGAAATCGGGCTATTGCTCTATACCTCTGCCCTTGGCGGACATCCGCGTGGCACGGCACATCGGTTAGATAGCCTACTCGCCATTTTGGATTGTTTTGGAAGACAGGTATGGCGTATCAATGAAGAGGATATTATCAGCGCGTTGGTACCGCTCGGCTTCGCGCAGGCGTTTGTGGTCTTTGGCTTAATGCCCTTCCATTTCGGGGCAAGTGTGGCTCTGCACGACAACCCCTTGGCAGAGCACGGGCTGGAATTGGTAAATACGGTTCGCCGCCATCGGGTCACGGTATTGTTTGCCCCCCCCAACGCCTACCGCCAATTGCTGGCAGACCCCGACCTGACCGAATTGGATATTGCCAGCATCCGGCTCTGCGCTACCGGGGGCGAACCCTTGACCACTGACACCTATAACCAATGGTTAAAACGGTTTGACCAACCCTTATTTGAGGGGTTTGGTACGACTGAAAATCTCTATGCGTTTACCTCCAACGCCGTAGAAATGAAACCGCGTCCCGGTTCGTTGGGGCGGGCGATTCCGGGCTTTCAGGTAAAGGTGTTAAACGACCATGGGAACGAGTTGGCTCCGGGCGAAATCGGCTATCTTTGTGTGCGCGGACCCACAGGAACGCTCTATTGGAACAACCCCGATGCCCAACGCCGCGCCGTTCGCAACGGGTGGAACGTGCCCGGTGATTTTGCCTATATGGATAGCGACGGCTACTTTTGGTTTGTGGCGCGGAGCGATGATTTGATTAAAACGCGGAGCTACCGGATTGACCCCACCGAGGTGGAAGCGGCTATTATGGAATATCCCCGAGTGAAAGATGTGGCGGTGATCGGGTTGCCTGATGAAATGCGGGGACAACGCCCGGTGGCGTATGTGGTATTGCACGACCAAAAAGAGGCAGAACCGATGACTGCCCGCGCCATTATTGCGAGCCTGCGGGGACGGTTGGGGGAGTACAAATTGCCTGATGAGGTAATCTTTGTGGAAAATCTGCCGCGCAACGCACAGGGGCAACTTCTGCGGCGGCTCTTGCGGGATCGCGTGCGGGAATAGCGATGACGGGACGCAGAAACGACAGTGATAAGTGGTCAGTGATAAGTGAACGACAAATATAAATTTGTATGGGGCAAACATAATTTCGTCGTTCTTTGTGACCTTTGTGAATCTCTGTGTTCTTTGTGGTTTCTGTACGCCGTTGTCCTTTCTGCATCCTGCTTTCTGCTTTCCGGCTTCTACCGTTTATAATCAATGCCATCCTGAATCTCAGCGAGGCACCCTATGGAATTACCGGTACGCGACATAGAAGAATTACAACCGTTTTTTGCGGTGGTATTGTTATATGTAGTGGTGCTGGTGGTGCTACGCTTATTTCTGTGGCCCGCCATTTTAGATTTGCGGAGGCGCAATCTGTTGGGGCGGCTTTTGCATTTTATCGGGAATTTGATGGTACGACTGCTGTTGTTGGGTGGGTTGGCATTGGCGGGGTTTTGGGCGTTATGGGTGCTGGGATTAGAAGACAATTTGATTGATTTTCTGGTGGAGCTTCCCTCGTTGGAAATCAGTGAAATCAATCTCGTGATTCCGGGGTTGTTTCTTTTGTTATTGATTCTGCTCTGGTTCTTTGCCGTGCGCCCTGCGCTTGCCTTTCTCCGGTCCAGCCGCAAATAGATTTTGTTGTTCTCCACCATACGTCGTAAACCATTGTTGTTTCTGCTTTCCGCGCCCCCTGTACCCATAGAAAGGTAAATAGCCATGCCCCGAGCACTCCTTCTCGACCTTGATGATACCCTGCTTCACAACAGTATGGGTGATTTTCTGCCCCGTTATTTCGGTGCATTGAGCCACGCCGTATCCGATGTAATTGAACGGGAACCATTTCTGAAAGCCTTACAATACGCCACGCAAAAAGTGATTCGGGACAATGATCCCACCCATACCAACGAAACCGTTTTTTGGAATCACTTTGACCCCCACATGCCGATTCCCCGCGACGAAATGATGGTGATTCTTAATCGTTTTTACGATGAAATATTCCCGACCTTAGATGCCGATACGCATCCGATGGAAGGCGCAACCGAATTGGTGCAAGCGGCGCAAACCGCAGGATGGAAAGTGGTGGTTGCCACCAACCCGATTTTCCCCGAAGTTGCCAATCGTCATCGGATGACATGGGCAGGATTAAACCCCGCCGATTTTGATTTGATTACCTCTTACGAAAATATGCACAGCACCAAACCCCACGCCAGCTACTATGCCGAAATTGCAGACCAGCTTGGGATAGCCCCTGAAGCATGTGTAATGGCGGGCAACCATTTATCGAACGACATTTTGGGTGCGGCGCAAGCGGGAATGCGAACCTTTTGGGTAACAGATTATGCAATTGAAGATGCCGATGTTGAGCCGGATGGCAAAGGCACCCTCACCGATTTGCGGCAGTGGTTGTTCTCTTAAAGAAGCATATAAAACAACAAGAGAACCGCTTTTATGATGAAAAGCGGTTCTCTTGTTGTCTGTTCAAGACGGGAATCTATTGCTAAGCCAGCAAATCTGCCAGCGAACGGGCAAACGATGTCGCTTCAATCGGTTTGGAAAAATAGGCGGTAAACCCTGCCCGCAGTGCCTGTTCACGCAAAGCGGAAGTGTGATAGGCAGTAATGGCAATGCAGGGCAGGGTGCGGGTGGCAGGGTTGCGTTGAATATCGGAGAGCAAGCTCCATCCGTCCTTCCCCGGCAGGGCAAGGTCAATAATGACAGCACGATAGGTTATCCCCTGTCGAAACAGGTAGTTAATGGCATGTTCCGCCGTACCAACCACATCATGGGGAATCTGCATATAGCTCAAAATATGGGCTACCACCGCCTGCCCGTCGGGGTCATCTTCTACCACTAAAATCGGTAAGTCGGTCAACATTAGAAGCTTCCTTTTTCAGAAGAGGGGGTATTCAAACCCCTATTTTTAAGTGTAAAGCAAGGCTTCGCGAAATTCAGGGTTTTCCACCAACAAAGTGACCAAATCGTGCATAAACATATCAGCGGTAAGAGGTTTGGTCAGATAATTATAAAAGCCTGCCGCAATTGCCCGTTCGCGGTCGCCACGCATGGCGTGGGCGGTGAGGGCAATCACGGGAATATCGCGGGTGTGGGAATCCCGTTGTAATTCCCGAATCATCTCCCACCCATCCATAACGGGCATCGAAAGATCAGAAATCACAAAACGGGGAAGCACGGAACGGACGAGGCGCAACCCATCCTTGCCATTGGTTGCACTATAAACAATGGCTCCGTAGTATTCCAAAATGTAGGTGGCAATGTCTAAACTGTCGTCTTCATCTTCGACGACAACGACCGACCACTTAGAGAGTAAGTCGCGGGGGTATTCGACCATACATCACCTGTTTTTTTATGCTAAAGCGGCGGTTTTTTCATACGCCAGAGGAAGCGTAACAGTAAAAGTACTACCTTGACCCACCTCACTGGTCAATGTCACATTGCCGCCCATCAGGCGGACAAGTTTTTGTACGATAGACAATCCCAACCCGGTTCCGGCATATTCCCGTTTAGAGGAGCTATCCACCTGTCGGAACTCTTCAAAAATAAATTCTCGGGCATGGGGGGCAATTCCGATTCCCGTATCACTAACAACCATCGCCCAACTCTCCGGTGATAGTCGTTTCAGCCCCAGAACCACTTCGCCTTCGTTCGTAAATTTCACGGCATTGCCCAACAAGTTAATTGCAAGTTTGGTTAGCGCGTCCTCGTCACCCTTAATCATTTCAGGCAAGGCGGGGTCAATCTCTACTCGTAGATCAATACCCTTTTGCTCTGCCAGCACCTGAATCTCGGTACGCCACTTTTCCGCGAGAGCATTGAGGTTGAGGGGGGTATGGGATAGTTCAAAACGACCGGCTTCAATCCGCGATAGGTCCAGGAAGTCGTTAATTAACTTTAGAAGTCGTCGGCTGTTTGCGCCAATCCGTTCCACCATACGGCGCGGGGCGGTGGTCAGTTCTACGCCCATGTTGTTCAGCATGATGCTGGAATAGCCCTCAATAGCGTTCAAGGGAGTCCGCAATTCATGGGACATGGTAGCAAGAAATTCTGATTTGAGCCGTGAATTTTCGTCGGCAATCCGTTTGGCGACTTGTAATTCGCCCACGGTGTTTTCTAATTCCTGCACCAATTGTTCCCGTTCCGCTTCCAGCAGTTTCTGAGCAGTAATATCGGTGGAAAGTCCGACATAGTGAGTCAATTTGCCTTCGGCATCGTGAATCGGGGCAAGACGCAATTCGTTCCAGAACAGTTCGCCATTTTTGCGATAGTTCCGCACCTGTACATCACAGCCCCGCCCTTCTTTTAAGGATTTGCGGATTTCGTGAACGCCCCACTGGTCACGGTCATCGTTTTGCAAGAAGCGGCAGTTGCGTCCGATAGCCTCTTCTGCGCTATAGCCCGTCACCTCTGTAAACGCTTTATTCACGTAAATCAGGGGCATCTCCGTCCGTGTTGCATCGGCAATTGTAATACCGGTGGTGCTGGATTCAATCGCGCTGTTGCGAAGCATGAGTTCCAATTCCGCCTCGCGCCGTTGGGTAATGTCCGTAGAAATGACAGTCAACCCCATATACATGTTATCTTCGTAAATTGGCACGACACGATTGTGCCACCATTGCACCAACCCATCCGGGTTAATCCCCTGAAATTCGTAGGATTGCACCCTTCTGGTACGAATGGTTTCGGCAATCGCTTCGCGCACCGCCTCATGTTGGTAAGGGGGCGTGACTTCGTAAATCGAACGCCCGCGCAGACGAGGGTCAAATTCGGGGCGGGCGTTGGTAAACGTAATAATGTTGTTGTTATCGAGGGTGAAAATCAGGTCAGGGTTGATTTCGACAAGAGCACGATAGCGGGATTCGCTTCGCTCCAATGCTTTGGTGCGTTCCGCAACACGCAATTCCAAGGTTTGATTGGCTTCTTGTAAGCGAGATTCGGCTTCGGTTAATTGCACCACCTGCCGCCGAATCTGCATCAGATATTCATCCCGCAGGGAGGTTGCTACGACCAACAACGCCGTTGCCATTGCCACAAACACCAGCGAGAAGCTGATAAAAGTAGGCGCGTAGATCGGAAGCATTACGGGAATGGTTGCTACCCCCAGCACAGCCAAAACGCCTACCCAAAAGGTCTGTCGCGCCGACAAAAAGATACTGGCAACAATAACCGGGATGGCTAAAAATGCCAGTAATGTATGATTGGTGACCAGCGTTTGGGTTCGATAATACAGTACCAAAAAAACGATAGGGATGTCTATCAGTGTAAGGACTATCGTCAGCCAGACAGCGGCAACAAAATAGCGGGTGCGCGTAAGGGCATACGCCACGAGCAATATTCCCGCTACGGCATAAATGACCAGATAGGGGGCAAAATCCGCGAAGGTTCCGGCGTTGACGGAATCAACAAAAACATAGGTTGCACCGAGGATGGCGGCAACCGACAACACCAATAAAATTGCCGAGAGCAAACGAACACGTCGTTGTTCTTCCGGGGCGACTGTAGCGGCAGGACGAATCAGTTTTTCCCAAAGTGAAGGAGGCGCGACGGAGACCGATGCAGGGGATGGAGAAGCCGATTGCATACGATAATCCTAGAAAATAATGTAAATACCCCGATATGCCTTTTCGGTTCCGGCACGAAGAGGCAAACCGCTTAAATCAAGCCTGTAATTTTGAGTTGTTTAACGGGCAGGGGAGTAGTGAGGGGGTGCGACTACCGTTTTTAGTAGGGATGTTATCGAATCGTAACATATAAAGCCTCTATCATGCAAATAGTCGTTGATTGCTCTACTATTGAATATTTTGGAGGCAATTAGCCGCGCATTTCCATGAGATTGCCTGATTCATAGCGCCGCAGTCCATGATAAAAAACGATAACCCCTATCGTTAAAATTACCCCCGACCCCAAAAACGCCATCAGAGCGTTTTGAATGGACAGATTCCGTAAGGCTTCTATCGGAAACTCACTGATAAAAAATGCAGGGATAAGGGTGTACAGGATAAATTTCGCGCCGCCGTCGAACAAGACTGCCGGATAGGTTCCAAAGGTCAGCATGGCAAACCGCCACTGGTCGGCTAAGGCACTGGCATTGCCCAGATAAAAACTCAAACTGCCCGTTAATACCGAAAAGCCCAAAAAGAGGAAGGCGGTAGACAACACCAGCAACAGAAACAAAATCAGGTGGGGAAGGTCGGGGCGAATCATGAACAGATAGACAAAGAAACCAAACAGTGTATCCCCGATAGAAAAGATGCTCATTCGCCCTAAAAGTAAATGGGGGAGCAGTTTTCGTGGATACAACATCCATACGTCCAATTGCCCCTGTGCAATGATGTTGGCTAAGGTAAGGCTGTTGCCCGCAATCGTTGCCGCCAAGCCGAAGCCCGCCGCCGCCAATGCCCATACAGTAATTACATCATTCACTGTCCAGCCCCGCAACACAGGAAAGCGGGTAAAAAACAGCACCCAAAAGACCACCCACATCATGTTATTAATGAACATACCCCCAACTTGCCACCAAAACGCGGCGCGATATTCCAATGCCGCCTGTAAGTTCAGGCGAATGTAGGCAACGGCGAGGGAGAGGTAGTTAAGAATCGAACTCATAGCACCATCACCCCCCATTGCCCTGAATCTTTTGGACGGCGATACGATAAATGGCGATGACCGCCACCGTAAGCATAACCACCCATGCCACTTGCAGGGGAATAGCTTGCATAAAATAGGCAGGGTCGGGATTGACGAAAAGACGGGCAGGGGTGTAGAGAATACTGGCAAAAGGAAGCAGTTGTAAAACAGGTTGGGCAACAGGCGGAAACAGCTCTAAGGGAATGAGCATTCCCCCTACAATCATAATAAGGCGGGAGTAGATCAGCCGTAACCCCGATGTGTCTTCCATCCAGAAGGCGGCAATTCCGACCAAAAAATAGCCGAGGAAATCCAGCGTAAAGGCAAGCGGCAAAGAAACAGCAAACATTGCCAACCCCTGCATGGTAAAGGGAATCGGACCAACAAAAAAGAGGACAATTCCGGCACCTACGGCGGCATTGAGCAAAAAGCGGATGAACCGTTCGCCCAGGGTCGTCCACAGGCGATAGGCAGGATAATACAAGGGACGAAGCAATTGAACGGCGATGGCTCCAGTACGGACATCTTCATCCACTGCTTCGCTGACACGGGGCGAGGATAGCACCATTGCCTCGGTCATTGCGAGATACCACAACATTTGCGCCAAGGTAAAACCGCCCAACACGGCACTGCCCGTTTCGCTATAAGTTACCGTCCACAGGCGCAAAAAAATAAAGAGGATGACCCCCAGAAAAATAATCCGCGCCGCCACCTCGCCAAAATAAGCAAGGTTTGCCCGCGCCGAAATGTATCCTACCCAACTGTATTTTCGTAAGCCGATCATGGTTGAAGGAAGAGGTTATTCCGATGAATTACCAGATGTCGCTACAAATGCCCCCAGCGTAATCATGGCTACGCCTGAGGCAACCCGTTGCCCACGTCGCACCCGTTCGCTCTTCTGCCACAGGTTGCGAATCGGCTCTGCCAGGGTGACAACGATAAAATCCACCGCCGTATTACAAAAGACCGTGATACTTCCCAAGAGCATAAATTGGAACAGCACCGCTCCTTGAGGATTAATAAATTGGGGCAGGAAAGAAAGGAAAAAGAGCGCGGTTTTGGGGTTCAGGAGTTCCGTCACAATTCCCTGATAGAAGGCTGTACGCTGATTTTGTACCACTACCCCTGCCTCTACCATTTCAGTAAGGGTTTCCCGTTCCAGCAAAATGCGTATCCCCAGATAAATCAGGTATGCCGCCCCCGCATACTTCACGATGGTGAACGCCACTGCCGAGGTCATGAGAATGGCAGATAGTCCGACCCCCGCCGCGACGACATGTGCCATCCCACCCATGGCGGTTCCCAATGCAGAGGCAATCCCTTCGCGTCGCCCCCCCTTGATACTACGGGTCAGCACATAAAAAATCCCCGGACCAGGCGTAAATGCCAGCACCAATGTCGCCGTCAAAAACAAGCCAAACGTTGTCCACTCAGGCATACCTATATCCTGTAGGAGTTACGCAGTTGAGGCAAAAATAATTCCCTGCAAGAATTATTTTTAACCTCGTTTATCGCTTGAAGTGCGTAACTTCTATCCTTATACTTTATATGTCGTAGCCGTTTATGCACTATGTACTATGCAGTCGTTAGATCAGCACCCTAACTTGCTACTACTTCCTGCCCCACACCACTCCCCTGCTCATAGATATGGGCAATGATTTCTTCCAACGGGGGGTCTTCAATGGAAATATCCGCCACCGACCCTGCCGCCATCACTGCACCCATCACCTGTTCAATCGGGGTTACGGTAGTATCTACTTCGAGTTTTAACGCGTAGGGAGTACTTTTTAACATCATCACTCCCGGTAAATCAATCGGGGTCGGAATTCCGTTAAAACGCACCCCTAAAACTTTGTTCCGCAGGAATTGGCGGCGCATGGCGGACACTTTATCGTCAAAGACAATCCGCCCGTTGTTAATCACAATTACGCGCCGCGCCACCCGTTCAATATCTCCGGCATCATGGCTGGTGAGGAAGATCGTGACCCCCTCTTCTTTATTCCATTCGGCAATCAAATCCCGTAATTTTTGCCGCGCTACTACGTCCAGCCCGATAGTAGGTTCATCCAAGAACAACACTTTGGGTCCGTGCAACAAACTTGCCGCCACCTCTGCCCGCATCCTTTGCCCCAGCGATAGTTTTCGCACAGGTGTATCTAAAAATTTGGCGAGGTCGAAGCGGTCAATCAGCATATCACGGCGTGTTCGATAGAGGTCGCCGGGCAGGTTGTAAATGCGTGCTAACAGTTCAAAAGTATCGCGGGGAGGCAGGTGATACCACAATTGGGAGCGTTGCCCGAAGACTGCACCAATGTGACGGGTTAGCTCACCCCGCTGTTGCCATGGCACATAGCCCAGCACGCGTGCCGTACCGCCATCAGGGGTAAGAATCCCAGTCAGCATTTTGATCGTGGTGGATTTGCCCGCGCCGTTCGGACCGATAAACGCTACCGATTGCCCTTCGGGAATCGTCAGACTTAAATCCTCCACCGCCACCACCTTACTGGCAATGCGTTTGAATCCCTCGCGCCGATGAAGGGTAAAAACTTTGCGGAGGTGTTCGATTTCAACACTATTACTCGTCATCAAAGACCCCATCGTACAGATCGCTCAACAGCACACGAGCTTCTACAGAATCCAATACCAGTTCCGATGTTGCCGCTTCTAAGACGCGAAGATTCCAACTTTCATCGGGTTGGCGTACATACTGTTCGACCCGCATTTTGTCTTGAGACATCAAAATATATTCTTGCAGTCCTTCTGCTCGGCGATAATGGGCAAATTTTTCGCCGCGGTCATAGGCTTCTGATACTTCCATAAGGACTAAGGGGTTAGTCAGGGTATCCTTGTGAGCATCATCAAATTGCCTTTGTCCGCACACCATCACAATATCGGGATAGGTGTAAAGTAACGTTGCGAGGATTTTGACACGCATATCATTGGCATAAATGCGACAACCTCTTTTGCGTACTTGACTATGCAAAGCGGTAACAGCATTAATCGTAATGAGATTGTGCGCCTCGCTTGCCCCCGCCATCACATACATTTCGCCGTTGATATATTCGCTTTTATAAGTGGCGGCGCGTTCCCGCTCCAAATATACATGCGGGGCAACAATTTTGCGGGGATTGGAAGCCATCTTATCTACCGTGCGGCTTTCACATCATCAAAAGCCGAATTATTTAGGATTAAAAATCGCAATCGGGTGTTCCGCGAATACGCCCCACGGCAGATAAATGCTGAGGGATAAGGATGTCACCGTAAAGGCAGGGCGGGGAAGCGTGTCTGGAAATTTCAAATCACCGTCTACCCCTTGTGCGTTTTGCAGGGCGAGCGTGTGGGGCTTCCATTCATCCAGAGGATAGGGATATTTGGTTGCGCCATATTTTTCCAAAACTTCGTCCAATGCCTTGCGTACCTTCAACAGAGCAGGGGACGATTTCATCGTCCAAAAAAGCGCGTTGCTCTGACGGAATTGGCTATAGAACCGCCATAGCCCCACCGCTTCCAACTTAAAGGGGCGCGTCCCTTGCAGGGCAACATGTAAATCGGTCAATACCCGTTCCCAATCGGCGGGGGCAATATCCCGCGCCCGTTGGACGGTCAAATGAAATTCATCGGGTACCGTGCCGCCATATTCTGTCGCAAGGGGCATCGCCGCAATCCGCATCGCTTGCGATTCCGCCGGGGTCGGGCGCATTAAAAAGAAGGCATCGCCGGGGTATACAGGCTTGCTGAGTTCAGCCATAACTTAACCGTTTCAGGGGAATTGTTCTGAGTACAAGGTATTATAAAGCAGGTTACGCTTAGAATCTATTTTAGAGTCTATCCGTAAATTAAAAACGGGTTTTCAAGTAACTCCTGCAAAGATTCTGTAAGGAGGACTTGAAATATCCATATCACGGTCATTCTTGCTATAGTCGCAAGTATAATTCGTTCTTGCGCGACTTATGTATGTCACGCTTTCGACCGATTTTGACCGTAAAATCAATTTACGGATAGGTTCTTAGAAAGCAGTGGGGCATCGTCCAGTATCGCGAATCAGTACTATCAGCGAAAAGAAGAGATGAGTTTGTAAAGAAACTCACCTCTTATGTAAAGTCGAGTTTGTAGTCCTTTTGCTTTAAGCCTGCTCTTCCACCACTTCCATCTCTAGCCAGTTATGCCCGACTTTGGCATCTACCTTGAGCGGCACCGTTAAGGTCATGGCAGATTCCATGGTATCAACCAGACGGGGCAAGACTTCATCCAATTCGGTTTCGGGAACTTCAAAGACCAGTTCGTCATGCACCTGTAGGACCATGCGCGTCTTTTTGCCTTCGTCCAGCAACCACTTGTCTATCTCTACCATCGCAATTTTGATGATTTCCGCCGCACTCCCCTGAATCGGATGGTTCTTGGCGGCGCGTTCCGCCGCCCGCCCGGCATTGGAGGTGGGGTTTTGTTGCAGAACTTCAAAGTAACGTCGCCGCCCCAGAATGGTTTCAACATACCCTTTGGTCACTGCCTCTTGCACCACACTGTTGAGGTAGGATTCAACTTTCGGGAAGCTGGCAAAGTAGGCTTGCAACACCTTTTCGGCTTCGTCGTAGAGGATCC